>JAZKGV010000001.1:0-7221 GCA_040385725.1 Bacteroidota bacterium
GTTTACGCTGTCGTTGGTCCGTTCACCTTCAGCTTGGCATTAAACGCCGGTAAGGTGGTACGAATCAGCCGCTATGACCATCCTGCTCGCATTCCTGATGAGGTTTATCCGATTCAGATGCTCCCGACGGCCAAACTTGCTGAGTACCGCAGCCAGGGTGTTGTAAACAGCTGGTTCAAATCATTTGGTGATGCACCAGGTGGTTTTGGTGAAGAAATAAAAGAGTTCCAGGCATCCATCGGTGCAGAATACTGGTATAATGATCAGTTTGCTTTCAGGGCTGGTTATTTTTACGAAAACCCGGTAAAAGGAAACAGGAAATATTTTACGCTCGGCGCAGGTTTAAAGTATAACAACTTTGGACTGAACTTCTCTTACCTGTTGCCTTCTGGTAACGGTACAAACCGTAACCCATTATCTAATACATTACGCTTTAGCTTATTCTTTGATTTTGCTGGCGGCGGCGCTGCTGCTTCAAAATAAGAAGAGAATACATTTTTATAAAGCGTCCCGTTATCAGCGGGACGCTTCTTTATTTATACATTTGCCAAAATTTTAAAACATGAATTTCAGGATCGGCTTTGGGGTTGACTTTCACCAGTTAGTAGAAGACAGGGAATTTTGGCTGGGTGGAATCAAAATTGAACATAACAAAGGCGCTTTAGGGCACAGCGATGCAGATGTGCTGTTGCATGCTATTTGTGATGCGATGCTGGGTGCAGCCTGCCTGGGAGATATTGGGGTGCATTTTCCCGATACGGATAACTCTTTTAAAAACATTGACAGTAAAATTTTACTGGCGAAAAGTTTGGAGCTGATAAAAAATAAAGGATATACTGTGGTAAATGCAGATACAACACTTTGCCTGCAGTCACCCAAGATCAAAAATTATATTCCCCAAATGCAAGCCGTAATTGCCAATATTCTTTTAGTGGATACAGATGCGGTAAGCATTAAAGCAACCACTACCGAAAAAATGGGTTTTGTAGGAAGGGAAGAAGGATTGGTGGCGTATGCAACAGTGCTGTTGCAGAAAGCATAATACATGCTTTAGTAAAAATTAAAGTTCTTTTAGCATGATCGACGTAAACCTTTCTCAATAATTTTTCTCACATCATTACCTTTGCCCACATGCAAAAAATCCAGGTGAATATTGTAAACAATTCTGACAATCCTTTACCAGCCTATGCAACGGAGGGTTCTGCCGGAATGGATCTGAGAGCAAACATTACTGAAACCATTATACTACAGCCTTTACAACGCCATCTTGTTCCTACAGGTTTATTTATTGAATTGCCTTTGGGATACGAAGCACAGGTGAGGCCGAGAAGTGGTATGGCAATTAATCATGGCATCACTTGTCTTAACTCACCCGGTACGGTTGATAGTGATTACAGGGGAGAGATAAAAGTGATCCTTATAAACCTGAGTAATGAACCACAGCAAATAAAACATGGCGACCGTATTGCACAAATGGTTATCAGCAAAGTAGAACAGGCGCATTTAGAATTGGTGCAAAGTTTGAATGAAACAGTAAGAGGAGGAGGTGGCTTTGGGCATACTGGTAAATACTAAAATTATTTTGATGACGAATAAAACAGGAAAATTAAAGTTGTGGCCAATATTTGTGTTTGCTGCGTTGGCGACTTTATTTTTCAGCAGTTGCAAATCAACAAAAAAAATACAGGCGGCTATTTCTAAAAAGGACAGCACTTCGGTTGTTATTAAAGAAACCTCCAATGAAGATTCGCTGAATATTATCCGCAATGCAGTGGTGGAACTTCATAAAAAGCATACTGACTTTAAAACTTTTTCAGCCAAAATAAAAGTTGACTACCAGGACAGTAAAGGTAAACAGCCCGGTGTTACAGCTTTTGTAAGAGTGATAAAAGACAGTATCATCTGGATATCAGGCTACGCCACGCTTTTTAATATTGAAGCATTCAGGGCAAAGATCACCAAAGACAGTGTGATCGTTATTGACAAAATAAATAAAGAAGTGCAACGCCGTTCCATCGATTACCTGCAGGAAGTAACGCAAATACCTTTTGATTATAAAACATTGGAAGACCTGTTGGTGGGCAACCCCATATTTTTAACAGACAGTGTGATATCTTATACGGAAACAGAATCAAAAATATTGATAGCAACAGTTGATTTGAATTTTAAACATTTGCTCACACTTACCAAGCCTGCCAATAATATTACGCATAGTAAACTGGATGACCTTGATATAACCCGTAACCGTACCGCTGATATTACTTATGATGAGTTTGAAGAAAATAACGGACGGGTTTTTTCTACAGCAAGGGAGATAACTGTTTCTGAAAAAAATAAACTTGATATACAGTTAAAGTATAAGCAGTATGAGTTTGATAAAGAAATACAGGTAAACTTTAACATCCCAAAAAATTATAAAAGCAGGTAAGTGTATATTTTTATTGAACGGTTATTATCGATAATCCTTTAATTTACACACCTGGAAAAAAATTTACCCAACCAGTTTGCTAACCCCAAAAAATCGGTGCATGAGCAGGATTATAGTAACCTTTATTTTTTTAATAACCGCAGTGGTGGCTATTGCACAGCCGCAACCTTCTAAAGAACAGCAAGACCTTGAAAGAGAACGCCAGCAGTTAAAAAAGGAACTGGAGCAAACCCAAAAATTGCTTAAAGACAACCAAAAAGTTACCAAAGAGAATATGAGTGTGCTGGGTATCATCAACCGTAAGTTGAACATCCATGAGAACATTGTAAATAATATCAGCAGGGAAATAAACCTGATGGATAACAATATTTATAAAAGCCAGCGTGACATTAATAAACTGCAATTACTGCTTGATACTTTGAAACAGGAATACGCCAGGAGTATGGTGTATGCTTATAAGAACAGGAGCAACTCGGATTTCCTGAATTTTATTTTTTCAGCTTCCAGTTTTAATGACGCCATCAAACGGATCAATTATTTAAAAAGCTACCGCAGCTATAGGGAAATGCAGGGTGAAAATATTTTCCGTACACAGGATCTTTTGAAAACAAGAATTGGTGAACTGACGGGTAGCAAAAAAAAGAAAGGAGAAGTGTTGCAGGTGCAAAGCAAAGAAGTAGGTGCACTGGCACAGCAACAGGAAGAGAAAAACAAAATTGTATCAAAACTTAAAGCTGAAGGAAAGGAATTAAATAACCAGATCGCTGCCAAGAAAAAGCAGATGGATAAAGTAAATAAAGCGATCAGCGCAGCTATTAACAGGGCTATTAAAGAGGCGAATGCTGAAGCAGCAAAAAGAAAAAAATTAGCAGATGCAGAAGTGGCTAAAAATTCAGGTGGTACAACAGCTCCCAAAACCAAAAAGGTTACAAAAGAACCGGCGAAAAAACAAGAAAGTGTATTACTGACAAGCCCTGAGGAAGTTACACTGAATGCAAGTTTTGAACGCAACAGGGGCAACCTGCCATGGCCGGTAAGCAGTGGATACCTGCTGTTACATTATGGCCCAAATAAACTTGAGAGTGGGATAGAGGTAAACTCACAGGGTATTTCGATCGGGTGTAATGTTGGCTCTCCTGTAAAAGCAATTTTTGATGGTGAAGTAATGCTGGTGAATAATTACGACGATGTACAGATGATAGTAATAAAACATGGCCGTTATTTTACCGGCTACAGCAATATGACAGATGTTTCTGTTTCAAAAGGACAGAACGTAAAAGCAGGCCAGGTAATAGGAAAATCAGCTGCCAACTTAGATGGCGTGGGTGCCCTGGATATGCAGATAAGCAATGATAAAAACCAGGACCTTAATCCTGAAGCATGGTTGAAACGTCGCTAGTTTTTACAAGGCGCTTGTACAAATTTTCATAAACAGGTACAATAGTGTCAATATCAAATTTTTTGGCCTGCTCAAGAGCGTTAGCCCTGAAACGTTGGTGTGTTTCCGGGTTTTCTAAAATCGCTATTGCCTTATCGCACATATCTTCAATATCTCCCACATTTGTCATATAGCCGGTAACACCATTGATATTTATCTCAGGCAAACCACCAGCATTGGTTGATATCACCGGAACTTCTGCAGCCATTGCTTCTAATGCGGCCAAACCAAAACTTTCATATTCGCTGGTAAGTAAGAACAGATCTGCTAATGGCAGTATATCTTCCATCTGCTCCTGCTTGCCAAGGAATTTTATATTGTTGATAGCAACACAATCCCTGCAGATAGATTCTGCAGCAGGCCTTTCAGGGCCATCACCCAACAGCAATAATTTTGACGGCATTTTTTCATTGATCAATAAAAATGCATTGATAACATCTTCCACTCTTTTTACTTTCCTGAAATTGGATGCATGCACTATAATTTTTTCTCCATTTGGAGCGATCAGTTTTCTGAATGCATCCACGGGTTTTTTATGAAAACGGGTAACGTCCACAAAGTTGTGGATCACTTCTATCTCTTTGTCGATGTCAAAATTCTTATACGTCTCTTCTCTTAAATTATCTGATACCGCTGTAAGTATATCGCTTTCCATCATGGAAAAAGTAACTACCGGCTTGTAGGTTTTATCTCTGCCAACCAATGTGATATCAGTACCATGCAGTGTGGTGATGACAGGAATGTACTTTCCTTCTTTGGCTAAGATCTGTTTTGCCATGTAAGCAGCAGAAGCATGAGGTATAGCATAATGAACATGCAACAATTGAATATTGTTGTTGGTAATAACATCTACCATAGTGCTGGCCAATGCAGTTTCGTAAGGTGGAAAATCGAACAAAGGATAGGTTGGTACCCTTACTTCATGATAAAATATATTAGCATGAAACCCACTTAGCCTTACCGGCTGTTGGTAGGTGATAAAATGAATGTTATGCCCTTTATCAGCCAGCGCTTTGCCTAACTCTGTTGCCAACACACCGCTACCACCAAATGTTGGGTAACAAACAATCGCAATGTTCATACAGGAAGAAATTTTAGTAGTGCAATTTACTAATTATTGATGCCTGTAAACCTGCCGCCTGTGTATTGTATTTGTGAAATCAGGAATTACTGTTTTTTACAAGCCCAATACTTCTTTCATGCTGTAAATGCCTTTTTTGCCTTTAAGAAATTCGGCGGCCAGCACAGCACCTGTTGCAAAACCAGTCCGGCTATGTGCAGTATGGATGATCTCTATATCATCGATCGTTGAAGAGTACTTAATGCTATGTGTTCCCGGTGCAGGATCAATGCGCTTGCTGATGATGGATAATTCTTCCTCTTTTTTCTCTTCCTCATTTATCCAGCTTTTTTTTAAACTGCTGTTTGCTAAAATCTGTTCTGCCAAAGTAATAGCTGTTCCGCTGGGTGCATCTTTCTTTTGTGTATGATGAATTTCTTCCATGCTGATATTATATTCAGGATGCCTGTTCATCAATGCAGCCACATATTTGTTTATCTCAAAAAATAAATTAACACCCACACTGAAATTGCTTGCATATAATAAAGTGCCGTTTACTTCGTCACTTAATTTTTTCGCTTCGGGCCATTTGTCAAGCCAGCCGGTGCTGCCACAAACCAATGGCACGCCATATTGCAGACACTTTATTACATTTTCAAAAGCACTGTGTGGGCCAGTAAACTCTATTGCCACATCTGCTTTTTGCAGATTCTCTTTTGTAAAATCCTGCAGGTTATCAAAATCAATTTTCAATACAATGGTATGGCCTCTTTGCAATGCAATTTGCTCAATTGCCTTTCCCATTTTGCCATAACCGATCAATGCAATATTCATACCCCTATCCCCTAAAGGGGGATTAGCTTTTTAATGGTTTAAAAATTATTTTATAAAACAACATTCAATAATAAATAATGAGTAATCAATAATTACCTTTTGCCAATATTCAGCACCAAACTAATACCCGAAGTATTTGCCATTTCACTATACCCAGCCTTGATCTGCAAACTCAAATTATCATCCACATCAAAGGCTTTTAAGTGTGCATCTACTGTGGCATCCACCACATTCAATCCCCAGAATAAAATAAAAAACAGCACAGAATAATCTACATTTTGCCGGAAGCTGTTGCGGTAACTTCGTATAGATTCTGCTGACAGGTTTTGAAATTCGGGATCGATCAGGTCGTCCTGTTGGTTCACTTTATATATATATGCCTGCTTTAATGACCTGTAATATTTTACATTGTAAAAATAAATACCTGCAGTAACGCCCAATGCACCCCAAACTATCGGAGCTTTCCAGTATTTTTTATTGTAGAGTTGCCCCCAGCCCGGGGCTATTGCAGAACGGATGGTAGCCTTTCGTGGCTCAAATTTTTGTGGTTGTTTTTTTACAACAGTATCAGCAGTATTTTTTTTTGTATTGCTATCCGGAGCTTGTGCAAACGATGGACCAGTAAAATAAAATGCAAATAGCACAAAAAGCAGCAGTAACTTTTTCATCAGCTCACATTTACATTCAGTTTATCCAGCAGGCCGTTCAGTTCTTCTAATGAATAGTACTCAAACGTTACAGAGCCGGAACCTTTTTTACTGTGGTTTAGTTTTACTTTGGTATTAAACTGTGATGCTAAATTATCTTCAATCTTTTTAAATGCCGGGGCCAGTTGTGCTTTTACAGAATGTTTAACAGCGCCATCGCCTGTGTACATCCTGCGTACAAGGTCTTCAGTTTGCCTTACAGAAAGCCCTTTGTTTTTTATCTCGGAAAAAATATATAATTGCTTATCCACTACATCCACATTTATCAATGCCCTTGCATGGCCCATACTTATCACCCCTGTTCTTACGGCTACCTGTATATCAGGTGGTAATTTTAATAAACGGATATAATTGGTAACCGTACTTCTTTCTTTACCCATGCGTTCTGCCACTTGCTCCTGTGTGTAATCCAATTCATCCATCAGGCGTTTGTAGCTAAGGGCAATTTCTATTGCGTTAAGATTTTCTCTTTGTAAATTCTCCAGCAATGCCAGTTCCAGTAACTCTGCATCATTTGCCTGGCGGATATAAACCGGAACATCTTTTAAGCCAGCAATTTTAGCGGCCCTGAAGCGGCGTTCACCAGCGATCAACCTGTATTTACCACTTGGCAGTTTGCTTACGGTAAGCGGTTGAATAATATCATGCAACTTTAATGAAGCAGCCAATTCACTTAAAGCCGTTTCATCAAAATCTTTACGTGGCTGTTTGGGATTTATTTCTATTTGTTCTAATGCAATGCGGCTTGAAGTAG
>JAZKGV010000001.1:7231-31268 GCA_040385725.1 Bacteroidota bacterium
CTGTTTTTTCAACAACATCTGTCCTTAATGCACCTGAAGTGCTTTTAAGGTCTGCGTCAATATTCTGCAACAGGCTTCTGATGCCTTTACCTAATGCGTCTTTTTTATTTGGAGCGTTCATAAATCAATTTGGAAATTTGACGATTTGAAAATTTGATGATTGTATTTGGTATTTGAAGTCTTTTATCATCTCCAAATTTTCAAATCAGTTCATTACTTTATCTTCCTGCCTCATCTTCGTCATATTATTTTTCTGCAATACTTCTTTAGCAAGGTTTAAATAATTCACTGAGCCTTTGCTGTCTGCATCATATAATATTACCGGTTTACCAAAACTGGGCGCTTCACTCAATTTTGTGTTACGGTGTATCATGCTGTTGAAAACAATATCTTCAAAATGCCTCCTTACTTCTGCCACCACCTGGTTGCAAAGGCGAAGGCGGCCATCATACATCGTCATCAGGATACCTTCTATCTGTAGCTCAGGATTTAAGCGGCTTTGAACAATCTTTATCGTATTTAATAATTTGCCCAAACCTTCTAAAGCAAAAAATTCTGTCTGCACCGGCACCACCACGCTGTGAGCAGCCACCAATGCATTTACCGTTATTAATCCCAAAGAAGGAGAACAGTCAATGATTACAAAATCATAATCCGCTTCTATGGGTTCTAATATTTTTTTCAATACCGCTTCCCGGCTGGGATAATTGATCATTTCAATTTCAGCACCTACCAGGTCAATATGGGAAGGAATGAGGTCAAGATTGGGAACATCCGTTTTCAGCAACACATCTTTTGCAGGTATTTCATTTACCATGCAGTCATACAGGCTTTGGGTTACATTATGCAGGTCGAAACCAACACCAGTGGTGCTGTTTGCCTGGGGATCTGCATCCACGAGTAGTGTTTTAAATTCCAGCACTGCCAGGCTTGCCGCCAGGTTAATAGCTGTAGTCGTTTTGCCCACGCCGCCTTTCTGGTTAGCTATTCCTATTATTCTTGCCATGTTTTATGTCTAAAGTCTAAGGTTTGAGGTTTAAAGTTTGAATCATTAAGCCTGTCTCAAACGCCGCCAAAGGTACTGTTTGCCCGCCAACATTCAGCCACAAAATACCCACTGCATGACAGCGTGGCAAATTTAACCATTCGGCATAATAATGGGAACAATCAAAGCCATTAGTTGTAATTCTGCAAAACAAATTCATTCACTCATGTACACAATCGTTTCCGGTACCAACCGGGCCGGCAGCAATACCCTTAAAGTGGCTAAAGAATACCAGCGGTTTTTAAAAGAAAAGGGTGTGGAAGCAAATATCTTATCTCTTGAAGGGCTTGATCTTTTGAATGATAAAAAAGCAATAGCAGATCTGGAAAAGGATATCATCATCCCAACACAAAAATTTCTTTTTATTGTTCCTGAGTACAATGGCAGTTACCCCGGCATTTTAAAATTATTATTTGATGCTGGTAAATCACATTCTTTGTGGTGGTATAAAAAAGCATTGCTCACCGGTGTTTCAACAGGAAAGGGCGGCAACATACGTGGCCTGGAACATTTTAACGGGGTGATGAATTATTTAAGGATCACCGTTTTCCCGGAATTGCTGCCCATATCCGTGGTGGATAAACTGATGGATGCGGAGGGCAGGTTTACTGATGCAGGTACCATTGCTGCCAACAACAAACAATTAGATAATTTCCTTAAATGGTACAATTGATTCTTTAACATCGCTTCAACTTTGTGTTGTGTATAAACTTCTATCTTCATTGTTTAAAATTCCAAACCAGCTTTTAATATGCGTACGCCATTAGGTGCTTTTATATTTGTTGTAATTCTGTTGCTGATTGATCTATATGCTTTCCAGGCTTTTAAAACAGTAAGCCTTAATTCCTCTTCCCGTACAAGAACCATCGTAAATGCGGCTTACTGGACGGTATCTGTTTTAGTAATTGTCACTTTTATAACGTTGGTGTTTAGCCGCAGCGATTTTATGCCAAGGATCGTAAGGAATACTATGTTTGCCATTATAATAGGTTTGTTTTTGGCAAAACTCACCACGGTGTTTTTTCTTTTGATCGATGATGTACGCAGGATCATTCAATGGTGCGTTTTTAAAGTAATGTACAATGCTAAAAACCTGGAGACACCTGAAGGGGAAGGCATCACCCGTTCTGTTTTCTTAAGCTGGTTTGGTTTGGCAGCGGGCACTACTTTGTTTGGCAGTTTGCTGTATGGATTCTCTAACAAATACAATTATAATATCAACAGGGTGCAATTGCCCTTTGATAATTTACCGGCAGGTTTTAAAGGATTAAAAATTTTACAGATAAGCGATATACATTCCGGCAGCTTTACCAATGCCAAAGCAGTGGAACATGGTGTGGAAATGATATTAAAAGAAAATGCAGATATTATTTTATTTACCGGCGACCTGGTAAATGATGTGGCAACAGAAATGAGTGATTACATGCACATCTTCGGCAGGCTTAAAGCGCCAATGGGTGTGTATTCTACCTTTGGCAATCATGATTATGGGGATTATATACAATGGGCTGACAGGACTGAAGAGCATGAAGCAAAAGAAGCAGCAGCTGACAGGCATTTGCTTACACCATTGCAGGAAAAAAACCTTGCAGACCTGGCAAAAGTACATGCAGCCCTTGGCTGGAAGTTGCTGGTAGATGAGCATGTGAGTATTAAAAGAGGTGATGATGAGATTGCCATTTTAGGCGTGCAGAATATCAGTGGAAAAGGTGTACAAAGCCTTAAGGAAAAGAAAGGAGGTTTTTATAGTTATGGTAATTTATCAAAAGCATATTCCGGCGCAGATAAATATCCTTTCAAAATATTAATGAGCCACGACCCCAGCCATTGGCAGGGACAGGTGTGGGAGTATCCTGATATTGATCTTACATTAAGTGGGCATACACATGGTATGCAGTTTGGCATTGAAGTGCCTGGTTTTAAATGGAGCCCCGTGCAATACAGGTACAAGCAATGGGCTGGCTTGTATGAAAATGAAAAGCAAAAATTGTATGTGAACAGGGGTTTTGGTTTTATTGGTTACCCGGGAAGGGTAGGGATATTACCGGAGATAACGGTGATTGAGTTGGTGTAGATTTTTTGAATCCACTTTTGTTTTTCATAGTATCAGAGTTGTGTCATCCTCTTTTTTAATTTCAAACATTTCAAGTTATCATCCATCATGTTCTCAAAAGCATACAACCATGCAAAATTATTCACCCATCCTTTGGTAGTAGCCATGCGTTACCACGATAAAACAGTTGAAAGCGGCCTTGGTGCTTTTGTTGTATTAAATGATGATGGCTGGCTGATGACAGCAGCACATAATTTTGGAGCTGCCTTTGCTTTTAACCAGCACCAGCAGGAGTTGACACAATACAATGAAAAGATAGCAAAGATAAATGCCAATACACAGGTAAAAGAGCATCAAAGAAAATTACTGTCACAGGCATTAAAACCAAATCCAAAATGGATAACAGATTTTGCTGTGATGCTGGCAGGCCAACGGATAGAAGTGTTGGAACATTTTTTTTACCAGGAAAATGACATTGCATTTATAAGGGTTGATAAAAGTTTTATAAGCAACCAAATTCTCTTTCCAAAAATTATTGACCCAAACAAAATAAGTCCGGGTACAAGTTTGTGCAAGTTTGGTTTTCCCTTTGTAGAAGTAAAAGCAAATTTTAATACCGCAACAAATCAATTTGATCTGCCAGCCAATTTACTGCCGGTTCCTTTCTTCCCGATAGAAGGTATTTACACAAGAAATATGTTGATGGGTAAAACACAGGACCAGCAAAGGGAGATATTATTTTTAGAAACTTCCTCTCCCGGGTTAAAAGGACAAAGCGGTGGCCCAATCTGTGATATGGAAGGAACTATATATGCCATACAATCGCAAAATCTTACTATTCCTTTAGGCTTTATGGGCACAGTGGAGATCAATAAAAAGAAAGTGGAAGAGAACCAGTTTTTTAATGTTGGTATTGGTGTGCATCCTAAAATAATTGTTGAGCTGCTTACAAAGCATAATATAAAATTTGAGCTTGCACATTAATAAAAACAATCTCATTTCTTTCTAATTCAAAAACCGCTATCTTCATTTTCTAAAACTTTAAACAATGAACTTCTTAAAAGATTATTGGTGGCTTGTCCCTATTGTACTGATCGTATCAAGTGGATTGTTCACTATCAACCAGGGAACAATCGGTGTTATTACAAGGCTTGGGAAATATGCAGGCGTAAAACGTGCTGGCTTAAACTGGAAGATCCCTTTTATTGACCAGATATATAAAAGGATAAGTATTCAAAACCGTTCAGTGGAACTGGAGTTCCAGGCAGTAACCATTGACCAGGCGAATGTTTATTTTAAAAGTATGCTGCTGTATGCTGTGCAAAATGAAAGTGAAGACACGATAAGAAAAGTGGCGTTTAAATTCATAAGTGATAAAGACCTGATGCAGGCGCTGGTAAGAACAATTGAAGGAAATATCAGGGCATTTGTTGCGACAAAAAGACAAAGCGAAATTTTAGGTTTGAGAAGGGATATAGTTGAATTTGTAAAAGAACATGTGGATGCTTCATTGGAAGAATGGGGCTATCACTTACTCGATCTGCAGATCAACGACATCACTTTTGATCAAGCCATTATTGAAAGTATGAGCAAGGTGGTGGCAAGTAATAACTTAAAAGCAGCCGCCGAAAATGAAGGACAGGCTTTATTAATAACCAAAACAAAAGCAGCAGAAGCGGAAGGGAATTCTATCAAAATTGCAGCAGAAGCAGAGAGACAAGCGGCTCAATTAAGAGGACAGGGCGTTGCATTGTTCCGTGAAGAAGTGGCAAAGGGTATGAGCCAGGCAGCAGAACAAATGAAACAGGCGAACCTTGATACCAATGTAATTTTATTCAGTATGTGGACGGAAGCGATCAAGAATTTTGCAGAGTATGGAAAGGGCAATGTGATATTTTTAGATGGCAGTGCAGAAGGAATGCAGAAGACGATGAACCAGTTGATGGCGATGACGCAGTTGGATAAGAAATAAAGCTAATTATATTTACTTGAAATAATAAGCCGGGTAGTCCCGGCTTTTGTTTTTTAGTTTAACAATTTTTTACGCCACGATAAACCGCCATTTCATTTTTCAAAACCATATTGCACATATGTTGGCATAATAATAGTAATCAGTAACAATAAAAAATTACATTTGCCCAAAATCATTAAACCAATGTTTGATATTTTATTACAGATAGACACTACCAAGGTTGTAGAAAAAATACAAGGCTTTGAATCAGTTGGCGGTACATTATTGCAGGGTGGCTGGCTGATGGTTCCCTTGGGTCTTTTATTTGTTATCGCATTATTTTTCTTTTTTGAAAGGTTGCTCACTTTGAATAAGGCTTCTAAAATAGAAGACAATTTCATGAATATTATCCGTGATCAGATCATAAGTGGCAATATAACAGCAGCCCGTAGCCTTGCAAAAAATACACCCAACCCTGTTGCAAAAATGATTGATAAAGGCATACAGCGTATAGGCAAACCCATTGAAGCAATTGAAAAAAGTATGGAGAATGTGGGTGTGCTTGAAATGTACAGCATGGAAAAAAACCTGAACATTTTAAATGTGATCGTTCGTATCGCACCATTGTTTGGATTCCTGGGTACCATTGTAGGTATGCTTAGTTTATTTGATAGTATTAACCGCAGCACTGAGTATAATGCGAACGTAATTGCAGGTGGTATTTATGTAAAGATGATCACATCTGCCACTGGGTTAATGATCGGTATTATCACTTATCTAGGCCTGAGTTATTTGCAAACAAGGATCAGGAAGATTGAAAATAAAATGGAAGCAGCCAGTGCTGAATTTATTGATATTTTACAGGAACCAACAAGGTAAATGCAGATTTACGAATAACGAATTTGGAATAGAAACCTCATTCGTAATTCATTATTAATAATTCGACATTTGAAATGAGCTTACGCAAAAAATTTAATGAAGAACATAGCGAAGTGGATACTGGTCCACTGAACGATATATTGTTTATCCTGATGTTTTTCTTTTTGATCATTTCCACTTTAGCAAATCCTAATGTTATAAAGATGAGTGTGCCAAAAGCTAAAAGTGACGGCAAAGCAAAACAAAGTGTTGTGGTAAGCATTGATAAAAACAGGGTATTGTATGTAGGCCAGCAAAAAATCGTTTTTGATTCGCTGGAATCAGAATTGAAACAGCACATTAATGTAAAAGATACCGTGAACAAACCAGCCGTTGTTATTAATGCAGATTCGCTGGTAACATGGAATGATGTTGTAAAAATTATGCAGGTGGCTAAAAGGCTTGGCGCTACCACTTCAGCTACGGTAAAAAATTAGCAGCTTTTATCATTCTTTCTTTTCCATTTATATCTTTTCTTATTGCTAGTTCTTTAAATACGGAAGAGAAAACCCCTGCGGTTTCTTTTGCAAAATCTTCATGTATTTCCACATAAATTTTCCCATCTTTTTTCAAATGTGTTTTAGCAAACGCAGCAATGGCTTCATAGAAGAGTAAAGGTTTATTATCCGGAACAAATAAAGCAAGGCCGGGTTCGTATGCAGTAACATTCCTGTCTAAATGTTCTTTTTCTTTCAAAGGAATATATGGTGGATTGCTAACGATGATATCGAACACAGGCAATCGTTGCCATTCTTTTTCATTTAAAAAATCGAGTTGAAGAAAATCAATAGTCGTTTTATTTGCAACTGCGTTTTGTTTTGCAATTGCCAATGCTTCATCACTCACATCAATCAATGTGACTGATGACTGTGACAGGTTTTTTTTCAAAGCAACAGGAATACATCCGCTGCCGCTGCCAATATCAAGAATGGAAACATCATCAGAATTGTCATCAATTATCCATTTAACCAGTTCTTCTGTCTCTGGCCTTGGTATTAATACATGTTTGTTTACTATGAACCTTAAATTATAAAACCATGCTTCACCGGTAACCTGTTGTACAGGTTTATGCGTCATCAGTTGTTCAAGTGCATTATCCAATGCCATTTTTTGATGGCCGCTTAACAATTCTTCCGGAGATCTCATAATGTCCATTCTTGTAATGGCTGCCTTGTTTTCAAATACCAATCCTGCAATGGCAGTTGCTTCTTCCATGCTGTAAATGGTTTGTAGTTGCTGCAGGTAATACCGGTAATATTCATTCCATGTCATCACGGCAAACTTAATTTATTTTTCAATCCTTACTTTTGAAGGATTGAGTGTACATAATATATATATGCAGCGCTGCCTGCAACTGGCGCAATTGGGTGCAGGTAATGTAGCACCAAATCCAATGGTTGGCGCTGTATTGGTGTACGAGGATACGATCATAGGAGAAGGCTATCACCAGGAATATGGGCAAGTCCATGCTGAAGTAAATTGTCTCAATAGTGTTTCAGAAGAAAACAGATCACTGGTAAGTAAAAGCACTTTGTATGTTTCGCTTGAGCCTTGTGCCCATTTTGGCAAAACACCTCCCTGTACCGATTTAATTATAAAGATGCAAATACCAAAAGTTGTTATTGCTTGTAGAGATAGTTACAAAGAAGTGGATGGTAAAGGAATAGAAAAACTAAAAGCAGCAGGTACTGAAGTGGTTGTTGCTGTTTTGGAAAATGAAGCGAAGGAAGTAAATAGACGGTTTTTTACTTTTCATGAAAAGCAACGCCCTTATATTTTTTTAAAATGGGCGCAAAGCAGTGATCATAAAATTGCCAATGCTGATCATTCACGAGTGCTTATCAGTAATGATTACACAAACAGGCTTGTACACAAATGGCGTAGTGAAGAAGCAGCAATAATGATTGGGACCAATACTGCATTATATGATGATCCTTGCCTTACCAACAGGTTGTGGACCGGGAATGATCCTGTAAGAGTTGTTATTGATAAAGAATTAAAAATACCGGCAACACATCATCTTGTAAGCGACGGAAAAAAAATGATCATCTTTAATACACTGAAACAGGAAGACGCAGGAAACTTACTGTACAGGAAAATATCAATAGAAAATTCAATCCTGCAACAGGTAATGGCTTCCTTATATGAAATGAAAATACAAAGTGTGCTGGTGGAAGGCGGCACCAGGCTGCTGCAATCATTTATTGATGAGGGATTGTGGGATGAAGCCAGCGTAATTACAAACAATACACTTGTTATTAAAGAAGGCATTGCATCTCCTGTTTTAAAAGACAGCTCAATAACAAGAACCGAACCCCTTTTTTCTGATACTATATATTATTATAAGAGGATACTGCAATAATGAGTAAAACAGAAGCTACAGAAGAAAAGACATTTTATCTCTCAGTAAGTAAACCGGGCAGTGCAGAGTTTAAAGACAGGGGCAGTAAGTTTATAGCTTATGTTTTTCCAATAGAATCTGCCGAAGCGTTTAAAAAACACCTGCAGGATCTGAAAAAAGAACATCCTAAAGCGGTACATCATTGTTTTGCTTACCGCATTGGTATTGATGGAAATAATTTCAGGGTGAGTGATGATGGAGAACCATCCGGAACAGCCGGCCGGCCGATATTGGGGCAGATAGACAGTAAACAGGTAACTAATGTAGCTGTGATAGTGGTTCGTTATTTTGGCGGAACATTATTGGGAGTTTCGGGTTTGATCAATGCCTACAAAACCGCCACTGCGCTTGCATTGCAGGTTACCCAGGTAATACAAAAACAAATTGAGGCTATCTATACTATACAATTTGATTATACCCGTATGAACGAAGTGATGATGATACTAAAACAATATAATTGTAGTGTCATCAGGCAGGAAATGCAATTATTCTGTAGCATTATCACCGGGATACCCAATAACCGGGTACAGGAAGTATTATATAAATTAAAGGAAATTCAGGGAGCAGATATTACAAAATCGTAATGCCATCTAAAAAGGACGCCCATTTTTTTCTGTCATTGAATTTTTTTCAAAATTTTATATTACTTTTAAACGCCCATTACGATTAACAGCTTATTTAATACCAAACTAGATTATGAGGAAACCTTTACTTTCCCTCCTGATGTTTATTTCTGTATGTAAACTATCGGAGGCACAACAGCTTCATTTTACTTCTATTTTTCAACAGCACAATGCTATGTATAACCCGGCTGCGGCAGGGTTTACGGGAAATGGTGTTATTGGTGTCACTTACCGTAGTATGTGGGAGGCTTTTCCGGGCAACCCCAAAACATTTATGGTGTATGGTGATGGCTATTGGGAGAAAAAGAATTCTGGCTTTGCCAGCTACCTGTATAAAGATGTTACAGGGCCTACAAGCAGAACAGGCGTACAACTGGCCTATTCTTATCATGTAAAAACAGGCGCTAAATCAAAATTGGGTTTAGGTATTGAGCTAAGAGGCCTGCAATATTACCTGGATAGATCAAAACTCACTGACCTTGGTAGTGACATAGTATTATCAGGCAATAATACCTCTTTCAAATTAGATGCAGGTGCCGGCCTTTATTTTTCTGATGGAAAATTCAGTGCAGGCGCAGCGGTAAGCCAGTTGATACAATCAAAGTTGAATTTTTATGATGCCACTACTACTAAGGAACAAGCAAAACTATACAGGCATTTTGTTTTTAATACAAGCTATGTATTTGAAACGGGCGGCAGCACACATGTAACTCCTTTTGCTATGGTAAGGTATATTCCTAATGCACCAACAGAATTTGACTTTGGTGCCAAGGTGGACGTACAGGAAAAAATATGGGTGGCTCTTGCCTGGAGAGTAAGGCATTTCTGGAGCCTGCAAGCCGGCTTTAAACTTTTTGACAAGCTTGGTTTTACTTATGCCTACGATCTCTACAATGAGCCTTTCTCTGATTTTAATACAGGGAATAATGCACATGAAGTCGGCCTTCGGTTCAACCTGAAGAAGAAATAATCCATTTCACTTTTACAATAGAATCCCGTCCCTGCAATTACTATTAAATATTTCATTTAGTTAATAATACTTTGTCATGAATTTTACTTCACTTTTCAGAAAGTTATCTACAATAGTATCTGCAAGGGTTTTGCCTTTGTGCATAGCATTTTTTTCTGCATCTGCAGCTTTTGGCCAGGCGCCGGCAAACGATGATCTTTGCGGCGCTGTTGAGTTAACGCCAGAGGCAACATGTACCTATATACCTGGTACTACAGTCGGCGGCACCCATAGTACTGGCTCTGGGGTACCTGCCTGCGCCAACTTTAATAGTGGCACAACCATCGATGTTTGGTATAGGGCTACTGTACCGGCTGATGGAGCACTTACTTTTGATATGCAAGGAGGAAGTATTACAGATGGGGGCATGGCGGTTTACAGGGGAAATAACTGTAATAATCCAGGCACATTGGTTTTATTAGCATGCGATGATAATAGTAGCAGTAATACCAATATGCCTAAAGTAACGGTTACCGGCTTACCAGTGGGAGTTACGGTTTTTGTAAGGGTATGGTCAAGAACTAATAGTACCGGTACTTTTGGAATTTGCGCTACCATACCTGCACCTCCTCCTGCAAATGATGAGCCGTGTGGTGCAATAGAGTTACCGGTAGGTTCAACATGCAGTTTCCAAACTTTTACCAATGAAAGTGCATCGTTCACAAGTACAGTACCTGCACCGGTTTGTGCCGGTTTCCTGGGTGGTGATGTATGGTTTAAAGTAATTGTGCCTTCCGGTACAACAGCACTGGTTTTTGATTCCCAAACAGGCACGGTGCTGGACGGCGGAATGGAAATATATACAGGTAGTTCCTGCGCTGGAAACTTAACAGCCTTAGTTTGTGATGATAACAGCAGTGTGAATGGTGATATGCCTAGTATGACTGTTGGGGGATTAGTGCCGGGAGATACTGTATGGGTAAGATTCTGGGAAAAAGATAATAATAGTAACGGCACATTTGGTATTTGTGTAACGTTGCCACCACCACCACCAACTAATGATGATGCTTGTAATGCAATAGAATTAACAGTAGATGTAAGTTGCAACTACCAAACATTTACCAATCAAGATGCAACGGCAAGTTCTCCAACCATACCTGCCCCTGGATGTGCCGACTATGAAGGTGGAGATGTTTGGTTTAAGGCCGTGGTGCCTGCAGAGGGCGGTATTGTATTTGATTCACAGGATGGATTTATGACCGATGGCGGCATGGCCGTTTATAGCGGTAACTGTAATAACCTTACTTTATTAGCATGTAACGATAACAGCAGTGTGAATGGTAATATGCCGGCAATTACTCTGGGTGGTTTAAATCCCGGAGATACCTTATGGGTACGTTTCTGGGAAAGTGGAAATGATAACAACGGCACATTTGGAATTTGTGCCACTATTCCACCGCCACCTCCTTCAAATGATGAAGTTTGTAATGCAATTGAATTAACACCTGATATTACCTGCAACTATCAAACATTTAGTAACCAGGATGCAACAGGTTCTATTGGTATTGCCGACCCTGGTTGTGCAGGATATTCAGGTGCTGATGTATGGTTTAAAGTTGTGGTTCCTGCAGAAGGTGCCCTTGCCTTCGATTCTCAGGAAGGTGTTATGTTTGATGGTGGCATGGCACTATATAGTGGCAGCGCCTGCGATGGTACTTTAACCCAACTTGCCTGTAACGATGATGCAAGTGTGAATGGTGATATGCCAAGTATTACGCTGGGTGGATTAACACCTGGTGATACTATATATGTTCGTTTTTGGGAAAATGGAAATGACGAAAACGGCACATTTGGTTTGTGTGTGAACATACCACCACCAGCACCTACAAATGATGATCCATGTACCGCAGTTGAATTAACACCAGACCTTACTTGTAATTATCAAACTTTCACCAATGAAAGTTCTACTGCTACTATTGGCCTTGATGATCCGGGTTGTGCAGACTATCAGGGTGGCGATGTATGGTTTAAAGTAGTGGTGCCAGCCGAAGGCGGTTTGATATTTGATGCACAAACAGGAGTGATAACAGATGGCGGTATGGCATTATATAGCGGTACTTGTGATAACCTTACTTTACTGGATTGTGATGATGACGGTAGCGATAATGGATTAATGCCAGCATTAAGTGCATTTGGCTTAACCCCCGGTGATACAATATTTGTTCGTTTCTGGGAATTTGGGGGAGATAATAATGGCACGTTCGGTATCTGTGTAAGGGTACCTCCTCCACCTCCTGCTTATGATGACCCATGTAATGCGGTTGAATTACCGGTAGAGGCAACCTGCACTTTTCAGACATTTACCAATGAAAGTGCAGCCGATTATCCTGGTATCACCGATCCTGGTTGTGCAAACTACCAGGGCGGCGATGTTTGGTTTAAAGCAATAGTTCCTGTTGGCGGCGCTATAGCTTTTGATACGCAGGATGATGTAATGTTTGATGGTGGCATGGCAGTGTATAGTGGTACCTGCGATGGTTTAACACTCCTGACTTGTGATGATAACGGCAGCCCTAATGGAGCTATGCCTAAAATAACTATTGGCAGCTTAAACCCAGGTGATACAGTGTATGTACGCATGTGGTCAAATTCAAATGATAACAATGGTACATTTGGTATTTGTGCATCTGTTCCACCACCACCACCAACTAACGATGATCCATGTACTGCCCTGGAATTGACACCTGATTCTGTTTGTAACTTCCAGACATTTACAAATGAAAATTCAACCAATACCACAGGTTTGGATGATCCAGGCTGTGCTAACTATGAGGGTAGTGATGTATGGTTCAAAGTGGTAGTGCCTTCCGGCGGTGCATTAATATTTGATTCAAATACAGATGTAATAACAGATGGCGGTATGGCTATATATAGTGGTACCTGCGGAAACCTTACCCTGCTTGATTGTGATGACGACGGCAGCGAAAATGGCCTTATGTCATTTATTTCAGTAGGCGGGCTTACACCAGGCGATACATTATATGTTCGTTTCTGGGAATTTGGCAATGATAATAATGGGGCTTTTGGTATTTGTGTAAGAATGCCGCCTCCGGGCCCGGATAATGATGATCCATGTGGTGCGTTTGAAATTCCTGTTGCAAGCAACTGTACATATCAAACTTTTACTAACGAAAGTTCCTTTGGTTCTGTTGGTGTGCCTGTACCAGGTTGTGCTAACTACCAGGGTGGCGATGTTTGGTTCAAAGCAGTGGTTCCTGTAGACGGGGCCATTACTTTTGATACACAGGCAGGCGATCTTACAGATGGCGGTATGGCTGTATATACAGGTACCTGCGATAACTTAACACTTGTAGAATGTGATGATGATGATGGTGCTGGTACAATGCCTAAAATGACTCTTGGTGGTTTAAACCCCGGCGATACGGTATGGATCAGGTTCTGGGAAGATGGAAATAACGATAATGGAACCTTTGGTATCTGTTTAACTGTACCACCACCTCCTCCCGGCAATGATAATCCATGCGGATCTATCAGCATTCCTGTTTCGGATAGCTGTACTTATCAAACTTTCTCTAATGAAGGTTCTTTTGGAACAGCCAGCGTACCTGACCCAGGTTGTGGTAACTATCAAGGTTCAGACGTTTGGTTCTCTCTGATAGCACCTGCAGCCGGCGCCGTTAATATTAATACAGAGGCTGGTACTATTATAGATGGAGGCATGGCAATATATGTAGCGGATAGTTGTAATGGAACTATGACTTTATTGGCTTGTGATGATAATGGCAGCTCTAACCCTGATATGCCATATATAACTGCAACGGGCATTTTACCAGGTACCACTGTTTATATCAGGGTATGGTCAAATGGAGGAACACTCAATGCTGGTACGTTTGGTATCTGTGCTGTGGTGCCACCTTTACAACCTGCCACATTCTCATTTGCGTGTGCAAGGGATACTGTGTTTACCTGCGGCGGCGGAGATTCCTGTTTTACATTGGATGCAATAATACCCGACATACATGCACTTACCGACAGGTATGCAATTAATCCATTAAGTGCTGCCGGTAGTGGTGGATGTTTCAATCCATACATTGCTCCAGGAAGTGAAGGCCCCTCGACCGATCTTACAGTTGATGACAGGTACACTGATGTAATAAATCTTCCTTTTACATTCCCATTCTATGGTATTAACTACAATGCTTTAGTTGCCAGTACAAATGGGTATGTGTGTTTTGATATTACTAATGCAACTGCGTTCAGCCACTGGAATATTATCAATGGAGGAACGCCTCAAAACCTGCCAAGTAATTTCTATGATAATGCATTGATCATGGGACCATATCATGATCTGAACCCATTCTATAATACTTCCCCAACACAGAGAATTAAATACAATGTGACTGGTACCGCACCTCACAGAAGATGGATATTGAGTTTTTACAAAGTTCCTTTGTTTGATGTGCCCGAGTGTGATACTTTAATTGAAAATACCCACCAGATCGTTCTGTACGAAGGAACAGGTGTAATAGAAGTATTTTTATTCGATATGCAGAATTGCTTAAGCTGGAACCAGGGAAGGGCAATGGTAGGTATCCAGGATCAGACCACCACCCGTGGTATGATGGCTCCGGGCAGGGCAGCAACAGATGCACCATGGGGGCGTCTCGGCATGAATGAAAGCTGGCGCTTTGTACCAATAGGGGGGGCTACTTTATTTAAACGGGTTGAATTGTTTGATACCAGTGGCAACTTCCTTGCAACAGGAAATACCTCATTCCTGGATTCAGCAAGTTTAAAAGTAAACTTTACAAATCTTTGTGCATTGAACCGCTTACCTGCAGGCCTTAATACTTTATTGGTAAGGGCAACGTATCAAAAATTTGATGACCCAACTGCAGAAGAAGTAGGTGCTGATACTATCACGATATTTATACCAAACCTGAAAGTAAATTTTGATGTAGCCAACGGACAATGCAGCAACCCCGGTTCTGTTGCCATACACCTGTTAAGCGCTGTGGAGCCTGTAAGGTTCTCCTCAGATAGTGGTGTTACATGGCAGTCAGATAGTGTGTTTAATAACCTTGCAACTGGCAGGTATTATTTCAAAGTACAGGATGGAGCAGGTTGTGGAAGAGATACTATAATAGATATAACTGCACTTACCAGTATGGAGGCAACATTTACAGTAACCAATGCAGCTTGTAATGGCGATAGCGGTACAGTGGTGATTGATGCAGGCGGTGTAAGGCCGATCAGGTATTCTTCTGATGGCGGCACCACTTTCCAATATGACAGCACTTTCACTTTACCGGCGGGCACTTATAATTTCAATCTTGTTGATACAAACGGTTGTACCAGGGATTCTGTAATTGTGATAACCCAACCATTGCCTTTATCGGCTACATATGCCGACAGTTCTGCCCTTTGCGGTAGCAGCGGCATTATTTCTGTTGTATCTGTAACGGGTGGTACAGGCCCATACACTTATTCATTTGATAATGGCACATACGGTACAGATACTACCTTATCTAATTTTACCGGCGGCCCTCACACAGTAAGTATCCGTGATGCATCCGGTTGTACAAAAGATACCATTATTGTTGTTGCAGGAAGTTCATCATTAACTGCAGTGTATGCAATAACTGATATAAACTGTAACGGTGGCACAAATGGTAGTATTGCTGTAGTATCAGTATCAGGCGGTACAGGGCCATTCACCTATTCATTTGATACAGGAGGATATGCTCCGGACAGTTCACTTTCAAATGTGGTAGCAGGTCCACACAGTATAAGTATAAGGGATGCGACAGGTTGTACAAAAGATACTACTGTAATTGTAAATGAACCGGCTCCGATCATTGCGGCTTACACTATATTTGATGCAAGGTGCTTTGGTACTAATGGCAGTATTGAAATAAATATATTAAGCGGTGGTACACCAAATTATACTTATTCAAATGACGGTGGCACAAACTTCCAGACAGGTGATTCTTTCGCAGTGGTGGCAGGTAACTATGTTGTGAGGATACAGGATGCTAATGGTTGTACAAAAGACACTTTTATTGTAGTAAACCAGCCTGCGGCTCTTACTGCTACGTATGTTATTAATCCGGTGAAATGTTTTGCGGCTAACAGCGGCAGCATTATTGTCACCGCTTCTGGCGGCACGCCAAATTATACTTATTCAAATGATGGTGGTACAACCACACAGGTAGATGATTCATTTGCAGTAGTAGCTGGCACTTATGTTGTGAGGATACAGGATGATAACGGTTGTATAAAAGATACTTCCATCATTGTTACACAACCTCTGCAATTGGCGGCAACAGCTTCTGCAGGAAGCTCGGGTTGTAACACTACCACACCAACAGGACAGATAACGGTAACTGCTACCGGCGGTACACCTAACTATGAATACAGTAACGGAGGTGCTTTCCAAACAGGCAATACGTTTACAGCCCTGGCACCAAATAATTTCACCATAACTGTGAGAGATGCCAACGGGTGTACGGTAACAACAGGAGCTACTGTAGGAGTGGTGAATGATCTTACTTTACAATCAAGGGCCGATACAACTATATGCGGTGAAATTTCTGTTGTGTTAAACACAACTACCAATGCACAAAGTGTAACGTGGTCGCCGGCAACATTCCTTAGCAGCACCACTGCTGTAAGCCCAACTGCTGTAAACCCAACAGTTACTACACAGTATATAGTAACAGCAGTATTAGGAACCTGTTCTGCAAAAGATACGGTGAACATAACCGTAACGGATCCACCATTGGTTGAAGCTGGCAGCGCTGATCCGATAATAAGAGGAAGGGATGCACAGTTGAATGCAACCGTATCTAATGCCGCAAGTTATGCATGGTCACCAACTACTTATCTCAACAATGTAAATACACTTTCACCAATATCAGTAATGCCACAACAAACCATCACTTATACGCTTACTGCCACCAATGGCGAAGGTTGTACCAGTAGCGATACAGTAACTGTTACGGTATTGCCATATTGTATAAAACCGAAAAATGCCTTTTCGCCAAATGGTGATGGTGTAAATGATACCTGGATGGTGTATGATCAGTTTGATTGCCTGAGAAATATAAGGGTACAGGTGTTTAACCGTAATGGCAGCAGGGTATATCAATCAACTAACTACCGTAATGAATGGAGAGGTACTTATGGTAGCAACAACCTGCCGGATGCCACTTACTATTACGTAATTGATTATGTACTGCTTGATGGCACAAATTACCAGGTAAGGGGTGATGTGACAATTCTTAGATAGAATGAACAGATGAATATTGAATCATTAAGAGACTATACTCTTGGAAAACCTTCCGTTACGGAAGGTTTTCCTTTTGGTGATGATGTGATCGTATATAAAGTGAATGGCAAAATTTTTTTGCTGCTGCCATTGGATACGCAACCATTGCAGTTCAATGTAAAATGTGATCCGGAAAAGGCAATTGAGTTAAGAGAGGAATATCCTGAAGCTGTATTGCCGGGCTATCACATGAATAAAAAACACTGGAACACCATAATTGCAGACGGCGCTTTATCCGCTAAGCAGTTGTTACAAATGGTGGATGAATCTTACGAACTTGTAAAAGGGAAAAAGAAAAAATAGTTCTTATTTCTTTTCATACTTCCAGTTCCTGCTTTTGCCTTCTGCGATCCATTCAATGGCGGTTTCCATTCTTTTATTACGGGTGTCTTCCGACTTGGCTTCAATAAGCCATACAATGTAATCTTTTCTTTTACCGGGAGGAAAAGCATCAAAAACGCTTTTTGCTTTTTTATTTTTTGCAAGTGCCCTGGTAAAATAATCGGGCATTGCTATTTCTTTTGATGCTGCAGGTTTTATCCTTGATGGTAGTTTGATGCCATTATCATTTAATACCATTGCTTCTTTTATCCAGGCCATTATTTTTTTGTCAGAAGGCAGATCTTTTAAAGATGTGATCCTTCCTAAATGGCCCATTGCGGTTTCCGAAGCTGCTGTTTCTCTTAATATGGGGTCTTTCATGATAGAACCTTTCCAAAAACCAAAAGCACAATGTTGTTTAAATGCAGCCATGCCACACATCATTTCTCCTTTGTAATCAAAATGTGGCATACTCCATTTCATTTTTTCCTCCACATCGGGGCAGGCGCTGTGAATGAGCTCTCTTAAATGTTCTAAAATGGGTTTTGCAAAATCATTTGATTTGGCAATGTAGGCATCAATGGATTTGTTGTAGGCAGGCATTGTACTATTATATTTATTCGTAAATAAATATAATAAAAAGGCTTTTATCAATATTGGAAATAATCATTTACATAAACATTCATTCCAGATTTAATAGTAACAGAAGCACCTTCCGCAACAGTCAGGCTCCTGCAATAAATGTTATTGCTGTTAATCTGTGGTAACCGGGAAACATTATTTGGAATGTACACATCTGAAGTAGCTCCTGGAGTGCCACAAGTCCAGTTCATCGGATCTTCCCATGCATTGCTTACTGCGCCAGTCCAATAAGTTGGTAAGCTCACAAAAAAAGTAGTGCTGTAACTGTTGCCATCTACTTTACATCTGATCAGCGAAGGAGACCTTACTTCATGGATATTTAATGTATTGGTTGTGGCTCCATATACATAGTCGTACGAAACGCCTGCAGTAAAATTGGCAACATCTTCAAAGCCGTTACCAACACTACTATTGATCTGCCATTGATAAGAATTGCCTGATATGGATGAAATGAATGTTGCCGCTGTTATTGGGCAAACTTTTAGTGTATCAAATTTTCTTATACCTACAAGAATATTTGATACAGCTCTGCAACCTGCAGTATTCTCAGTTATTAACCTGTATCTTCCGATACCTACTGAATCAGGGTTGGCTGTTACAAAAGCTGTGGAAAAATTATCCTGAACGACATATAGATCAACTTTCCTGATACCGGTTGTGTCAAAAGCACTCAAAAGATTCATTGTGCAGGTATCGCAGGGTACATACAGTGAAGTGTCTTCTGGTAGGTTGGGTTTTGTAAATACAGAAAAAACAATAGTGTCGGAATAAATGTCTGGTGAACACCTGCCATAAAGTTTACAGCGATATTGATACACTCCCGGGGTAGCAGGAATAATCCCGAGGTTGGGTGTACTGGAACCCCAATGTATATTGTCTGCGAAAGGAATATTAGTAAAACTGTTGCCGCCATTATAACTGATCTCCCAAACATAATTTTCTACAGGCCCTGTTCCATATAAAAAAAGAGATGTGGGAATGCCAACACATCCAATTTGCTCTGTAGGTTGATATGGAATTGATATTTGTACCGGATTACTGTATAAAGTGGTGATGTTAGAATAACCGGAAAAACATGGATTAGATACCAAACATTTATAGCGGTTGCCATTGTTGAGTGAGCTTGCTGTAACAATGATTTCTGATGATGTTTCACCGGGCATATCGGAGTAGGTGATACCACTGTCTGAACTTGCCATCCATTGATAATTTTGCTGCTCATTAGTAGCGATACCGCTTATGTAAACAACATCTCCCTCGCAGGCAAACATGATTTGATCACTGTTAAATTCAGGATCTACACTGTAGCTGGCGTACACTTCCTGCGAAAAGATAGTGATGCAGTTACTGGTGATTTTACAACGGTAATAAGTTCCCTCAACAAGGTTTGGTATTGACAGTGTACTGGTGCCTGTACCAGGAATATCTGAATGTGTATTGCCTGGATATGTTCTGCTTTGCCATTGATACTGTACATTACTGCCTGATGCTGCTACAGAAAAAAGTGCAGTGTCGCCATCACAAACGATCGCATTTTGTGGTTGATTGGTAATAGAAGTATTTCCAATATTTACTGTAAGTAAAACTGCATCTGAAGTGATACTGCCGCCGCATTCACTTGTGACATTGCACCGGAAACGGTAACCGTTCATGCCTGCTGTTACCGCATTAAAATGCAGGACACCTGCATCCTCTCCGGAAATATCCTGGAAAGAAGCACCGGCATCAGTACTTTGTTGCCATTGGTAAGAAAGCGAACCTCCGTCTATTGAAATGGAAAAGTCTGCAGCATTGCCAACACATGCGATGATATTTGCAGGCTGAGATATAACCTGCACAGGATTTCCGTAAGTTGTTAGTATGGCAACAGGAGTTCTATAAAACGAACCACCACAGCCATAATAAGTACACCTGAACATATAGCCCCTCATTTCATTGTACACAACTGGTATCGTTAATGTGTCATAATATGTATGGTCATTAATTGCAGAACGAAGTATCCCAATACTTGGAAACCAGTTAAGCCCGCTATCAGTACTCATTTCCCATGTTCTGTTAGATACATTTAGTGCATATGCTGTAAACGAAACTTCATTTCCGGGACATATAGATTGGGTTTCCGGCACTTCCATAACCATTACAGGTATAACGCCGCCAGCACAGCCAGATTCAGGTCTTTCACTTTGTTGTGCCAAAGAGGGAATCAATGCAAAGGCTGTTATAAAAGAAAGCAGGAATCTTTTCATAACATTAAGGGGTTTATTGCAATAAAGACTTTATAAGTATAAACGATGCCACATAAAGGAAACAACTTATTTTTCCAATGCACTCCACTTTACATATCCCAAATGCAGTTCGTCTTTTTTTAATGAAGCATCTGTAGTGTTACTTATCAACAGGCTGTATTGTTCCTTTGTTTTGCCTGGCAAAATATCTTTGATAGCAAAAATATCATCCACATCCACACCATAGCGGTCATCTATATGAGAAGTGCCATTGCCAGGTAAAGAAACATGTTTGTAAAAAGCAGTTTGAGTAGCAGCTTTCACAGCATTGCCTTTATCCGGTGCAACCACCAGCATTTTATAATGAAATTCGTCAAACTCATTTTGTTTGTAGCCGCCGAGATTGAGAAAGAATAATTGATTGATATTTTCTTTTTCACTTTTTCTTTCAACCACTTCAATTTTGTAACCATCAACATTTGTTACTTCCCGCCAGGCATCAATATGCAGTTGTGTGCCCGGCCAGAATTGTTGCATGGCTGGTTTTAATTCAGCTAGTGTATTTGCAATGCCAAAGAAAATATCATGCTGTTCGGTATGGCGGCCTTTGGGTGTGCAACCGAGGAGTATTATAAAGAGCTTGGGAAACATCGCTTTAATTATTTAAAGCTGTTACTTACAACAAGATCTTTACTTCCTGCCGTATAAATATAAAATCCTTCTCCGCTTTTCACTCCCAATTTACCAGCAGTAACCATATTCACCAGCAAGGGACAAGGTGCATATTTAGGATTACCAAATCCATCATGTAGTACTTTTAAAATGCTGTGGCAAACATCCAGGCCGATAAAGTCTGCCAGTTGTAATGGTCCCATTGGATGTGCCATACCGAGTTTCATCACTGTATCAATTTCTTCCACACCGGCCACGCTTTCATACAAACTATAAATAGCTTCATTTATCATCGGCATTAAAATGCGGTTGGCAATAAAACCAGGATAGTCATTCACCACACATGGTATCTTTCCCAATTGTTTGCTGAGTTCAACTATGGTCTTCGTTACTTCTTTTGTTGTTGCATATCCATTGATGATCTCCACTAATTTCATCACCGGTACAGGATTCATAAAGTGCATTCCTATTACTAATTCAGGCCGATTTGTAAAAGCAGCAATTCTTGTAATGGAGATAGAGGAAGTATTTGTGGCAAGTATGCAACCTGCAGGTGCAGCTTCATCTATTGATTTGAATATTTTAAGTTTCAGGTCAACATTTTCTGTTGCGGCTTCCACCACTAATTCTGCGTTTTTTACACCAGCCGCAATATCAGTGGCGGTAGTAATGTTTGACAGCGCTTTGATTTTTACTTCTTCAGCAATACTTCCTTTTGTAATCTGCCTGTCAAAATTTTTACCAATGGTGGCAATAGCTTTTTCTAATTGAGCAGCATTTACATCAATGAGAGTAACTGAAAAACCAGCTTGTGCAAATACATGCGCTATTCCATTGCCCATTGTTCCTGCACCAATAACGCTTACATTTTTTATAGCCATCTATTTATTATTTTAAATTATAAATTTTGAATTTTAAATTAAGAAAGCATCTCAGCCCATCTAAAATTTATCATTCAAAATTTAAAATAATTTATTTAAACGCATTCAAACCTGTCACATCCATCCCAGTTATCAACAAATGAATATCATGTGTGCCTTCATACGTGATCACACTTTCCAAATTCATCATGTGTCGCATTACAGGATATTCACCCGTAATACCCATACCGCCCAACATCTGTCTTGCATCACGGCAAATATTGGTTGCAATTTCACAGGCATTTCTTTTTGCCATGCTCACCTGTTGCGGTGTTACTTTTCCTTCATTCATTAAAACACCGAGGCGCCAGTTAAGCAATTGTGCCTTGGTGATTTCTGTTACCATCTCAGCCAGTTTCTTTTGTTGCAATTGAAAACCACCGATGGGTCTGTCAAACTGTATTCTCTCTTTTGAATAGTTCAAAGCAATATCATAACAATCCATAGCAGCACCAACAGCGCCCCACGCAATACCATATCTTGCTTTGGTTAAACAGCTTAACGGGCCTTTCAATCCTTTAATGGTTGGGAAAACATTCTCTTTTGGAACTTTTACATTATCAAAAACCAATTCGCCTGTTGCACTGGCTCTTAAACTCCATTTGCCATGCGTTGTAGGTGTACTAAAACCTTCCATGCCTCTTTCCACCACCAGTCCACGAATATCGCCGGCATCATCTTTTGCCCACACCACTGCCACTTGTGCAAAGGGTGCGTTGCTGATCCACATTTTAGCACCATTCAATATCACATGGTCGCCTGCGTCTTTAATATTCGTCAGCATACTGCTTGGGTCACTGCCATGATTAGGCTCTGTCAATCCAAAACAACCCAGCCATTCGCCGCTTGCCAGTTTGGGTAAATATTTATTGCGTTGCTCTTCGCTGCCATATTGATAAATAGGGAACATCACCAGCGAACCCTGTACACTTGCAGTGCTTCTCACACCACTATCGCCACGTTCCAGTTCCTGCATCATCAATCCATAGCTGATATAATCCAGGCCGCCACCACCATATTGCTCCGGCACGGTGGGACCAAAGCAACCTAGTTCACCCATTTGCTTTACTATATGTTGTGGGAATTCTGCCCTTTGTGCATAGTCTTCAATAATGGGAGAGATTTCTTTCTTCACGTAATTTCTTACACTTTCCCGAATGAGCTTGTGCTCTTCCGTTAGTAACTCATCTACATTAAAATAATCGGGACTTTTAAAATTGTCTGTCTTAGCTGCCATGTATTTTTATTTTTTTGAGCCCGGCTGCAGAAACATTTATTAAGCTTCATTGGCGTCGCACTCTTTTACAGAATATCTTTATTGAGCTTTGCTTATGTTTTATGATAGAAACCCGGATAAAACAGATGAGGCGGATGTAACAGATTTATCCGTTTAAATCTGTACAATCAGCGTCTCTATACAAAGCAATCGTTTTTACCGCCGCAAATATACCAACCCTTATCCCATTGAATATAAAATGTTATACATTTAGAAAATCAAAAACCTTTTTCAAATGAAGTATATAATTGTCTTGATGTTTACCGTACTGGCTGTTAATTTTTCAGCCAATGCCCAAAATGAATCGAAACCTGCTAATACAAACCCTAAAACTGAAAACAGGATAAAACAGTTTTGGTTTGTTATGCTGCTGAAAGGGAATAACCGTACACAGGATTCTGCTACTGCTGTCAAGTTGCAGGAAGGCCATATGGCAAATATCAAAAAGCTTTATTCTGAAGGTAAATTAAAAGTGGCCGGCCCTTTTGCTGATGATGGCAACTGGCGTGGTGTATTTGTTTTTGATGTGGCCACCAAAGAAGAAGTAGAACAATTATTAAATTCAGATCCTGCTATTGCTGCCGGCAGATTGTCTTACGAAATACATCCATGGTACACATCACCAACCGGAAGTTTTGCGCCTGGCAAACCAGAGAAGGTAAATTGATCGTTATGAAGTTGCTTACAAAG
>JAZKGV010000002.1:0-3626 GCA_040385725.1 Bacteroidota bacterium
TTTTTGCTTATTTTTTGGTTAATTCCAATTGCAAAAATGGCGCTATTGGCAAAGTCGAAACCTTTAAGCTTGCTTTTTTCAGTTTCTTCTTTATAGGTTGCCAAACCATTATTGATGGCCAAATTGGTAAAGCTATAGTTGTAATTGTATTGCTGCGATAGATAAGAATTGGAATTGATACCAGTAGATAAGTAGAAATTTTGCTTCTTGGTAGGATAAAACTTCAAGGTAATGGGCAAATCGAGATTTAAAAGTTGTGCATTTACACTGGTTTCTACATTTGAGTAGCTATAGTTTCCACTGCCTGGAGTACTAACAGAATTGAAAGCGCCATCGGTTAATAAATCTGAATGCCCAAATCCAGATTCATAAGTAATTTTATTCTTACTAATACCAGCACCCACACTAAGTGATAAGCTTTTTGAAACTTTAAAACCGCCTGCAATTCCCCAAATCATCAATGGTATAAAAAAACCATCAACCAATCCATGGTATTTGTTTTGAGTGAATGTTATCTGGCTGTAAGGGATTCCCATCAACGTATGAATATAGAATTTGCCAGACCATAGACAACCTGTAATTACCAATGCAAGCAGTATCAGTGTGGTGATTATAAAAAGTAAATACCTTCTTTTATATAAGGTATGCAGCAGCACAATTTCCAAAAAAAATAAGTGGATACTAAATAAAAAGGTAAAAAATAAAGCAGGTGCGAAAAGCTTTCAAAAAATGTACGGGATGTTTTTGCTTCTCCCGGTCCGCCAATCATAAGATTTTGTATCGAGAAGTGCAAAGCAAAAAGAGACCAGGATAATAAATGCCTTGAAAGACGAATGATTGGTTTCTTGGAAAATATAAACTCCTGGCCGGTCATGCTGTTGGTTTATGTTTTTTAAAGATAGAGCACTCTTTCAGTAAATGCAATGTTTTGCTATCAAAAACGACAGCTGCATTTCTTCGTCGATGAACGTCATATAGCGACAATGTACGCTTAACTATTATAAGAATAAGCTGTATAGTTACTAAAAACTGCATCCCGTCTATATTTAAAAAATAGCAATCCCTGCGCCACTACTTTGTGTCAAAATCATTTTTCACCAATAAAACTTATCGGTATGAAACAGACATTATCAAAGCTGATGTACCTGCTGTTTACACTAACTGCAGTATTTTATTTTGCCGGCTGTCAGAAAAATCCTCCGGCGCTATCTGAAAGAAATAAAATGATAACAGATGAATTAATAGCAGATGGAAGTTTATCCGGGCATCTTCAGCAAACAAAAACATTTTCATCGGAAGTGATCATCAAATGGCTCAACCAGCAACTCGATATGCTGAGAGTACCCCTTGCTCCAGGAACCGGTTCACAGGCAGCAGAAAGAGCACTTGCCTATTGCGGCATAGCTGCATATGAATCAGTCGTTCCGGGTATGCCTGCATACAAGTCACTACAGGGACAACTTACAGATTTTCCTGCAATGCCTTCTACTGAGCCAGGCAAAGCTTATCATTGGGCTGCAAGCGCAAATGCTGCGTTGGCAACAATAAACCGACTACTTTTTCCTGCTACATCTGATGCCAATAAAACAAACATGAATACGCTTGAAAGCACATTGCAATCGCAATATGCAACTGAATCAGACGCACAAACAATTGCACGTTCTGTAAATTTTGGAAGGGAGGTTGCCAACAGGGTGTTTCAATGGGCATCAACAGATGGGTCTGCTAATGCAAATCCTTCTTATGTACCAACACCTGGTCCTGGTTTGTGGGAAAGCACCCCGCCAAACTTTCCCGCTGCTGTTAATCCGTATGCAAGCCAGCGCCGGTTAATGTTTAATGGTGTTGCAGATGGAACAGCCATAGCGGCGCCACCTCCATATTCCACCGATCCTTCTTCACCTTTTTATGCAATGGTAAAAGATGTGTATGATAAATCGCAAAGCCTTACTGCGGAACAAACAGCTATGGTTATTTATCACAGGGATGCACCTGGTTATCCCGGCGGCGGACATTTTGTTGCAATACTCTCCCAGGTGTTGTCACAGGCACAGTCAAAACTGGATATAGCAGCGCTTGCATATGTAAAAACCGGGATGGCAACTTACAATGCTATTACCATATGTTTCACGCTGAAGTATAGTTATAATCTTGTACGGCCTATTACCTATATACGAAATGTAATGGGGTACACCTCATGGTCTGCATTGTTTAATACGCCGGGCCATCCAGAGTTCCCGGCAGCGCATGCAGTTAACGGCGCTACAATTGCAAAAATGCTTACCAGTGTGTTCGGCGATAATTTTCAGTTTACGCTGCATACTTACGATTACCTGGGATTACCAGCGAGAAGCTATAGTTCTTTTTACGCAATGGGCAAGGAAATGGCCGACAGTAGGGTATTTGGAGGCGTACATTACCAAGCTTCATGTGATAAGGGTCGACAATTGGGAGAAAGAGTATCCCAAAACATCTTATCGGGTATTGAATTTTTGAAAGATTAATTGGTGACAGGGCAAAAAAACCTGTGGAAACCGGTACGCTTTCAATAATAACTCAACAACTAAAAACCTACGATCATGAAAGAGCGATCATTAAAAAGACTGTGTGTTTTTACCATTCTGATGTTTTCTGTTTCTTTTTTAAATGCACAATGTTCAGGCAATAAGATACAATTATTTAAATCAACCCGTAATGGTGCATGCCTATCCAAATGTGTTCCGTCAAACCAGGTACAAAAGTATATAAGCCAGGGTTGGAGATACGCCTGCATTTATCCTTATCCATTTGCCAAAAACAGCGCAAAGGCAGTAAATACAAAATCTTCAGTGATGATACATGGTAAGATACAATAATGCAAAGAACAGGTTCTGCTCCCTGCTGAATCCCTGTATATTGTAGAGGGTATAGGAAGAGTAAATATTTAGCCCGGTAAACCCGGGCTTTTTCTATAACAGTGTGTTTGAAATATCTTTCCAGGTATGAACCCTCTTATGTCCCCTGTCATCATGTCCGTCATTATGCGGTTGTGTAAACAAAATGGTTTGCCCGGTAAAGTTGTCTAAGTTTTTGTAGTGGTCATCAATCATTATATCGCCTTTTATTACTGTTTTGCTGCCGCAGAAAACTATTTGCTGCCAGGTGATAAAAGGAAAATGTTCTTTCAGCCAGTCATGTTTTTCAGGCAGGCTTCCAGGAAATTCCATTGCTGCTGAAACAATAAACACATCAAAGTTTTCATTCAGTTTTTTCATCACTTCAACACAGCCATTCATTAAAGGTGCGTGACGGAAGAAGCCCTTGCTGTTTACATGCTTACGGCCATTTTTAAAAGCTTGATATTCCTCTTTGCCTTTGAGTGTTTCAACAGGAACTTTTATCCCGGATTCTTTTTCTTCCAGTGCAATGAATTGTTTGTACACATCTGCCAACACCCCATCCATATCAATAATTAATCTTTTCTTCATCTATCTTTTAATTGTTTACCCAACAAAGGAACGAAGAAAACAAAGAAAATGCTTTGTACACTTTGTGAGAAACTGGCACTGCTACAGCCAGTTGTTCAAAAAATCAGTATTTTTAAACACAACCTTGACCAATGCAAAGAAAATATTCTCTCCTGTTGT
>JAZKGV010000003.1:0-7311 GCA_040385725.1 Bacteroidota bacterium
AAATATCTAAGCTAGGAATTGATTTTTCGGCTTACTCCATTTCATTTAACATTTTTTTCCTTGTCTTCACATTACGGCAGCGTTTTTGTAAAAGCATTGTTTGTATTTTGTGTAGATTGGAGATAATTCTAATTAATTAGCTAATCTTTATTTTCTTTAGAAAGAATAAACTGAATTTATGTTACAAACAGCCGAAGATATACGCCTGCTGAATGAAAAGATCAGCAGCGCTGCAGGATTCGTAAGCAGGATAAATGATGAATTGAGCAAGGTGATTGTGGGCCAACAGGGCATGATCGAAAGATTGCTCATTGGTTTATTAAGTAACGGGCATGTATTACTGGAAGGAGTGCCGGGGCTTGCAAAAACACTGGCTATAAAATCACTGTCGCAAACTATCCATGCTGGTTTTAGCAGGATACAGTTTACACCTGATCTTTTGCCTGCGGATGTAATCGGAACTATGATATACAACCAGAGCAAAAATGAATTTTACGTTCGCAAAGGGCCCATCTTCTCCAATTTTATTTTGGCAGATGAAATAAACAGGGCGCCGGCAAAAGTGCAGAGTGCTTTGCTGGAAGCCATGCAGGAAAGGCAGGTAACCATCGGCGACAGTACTTATAAACTGGAAGAACCTTTTTTGGTTTTGGCAACACAAAATCCTATTGAACAGGAGGGAACTTATCCTTTGCCTGAAGCACAGGTGGACAGGTTTATGCTAAAGGTGGTGATCGATTACCCATCAAAAAGTGAAGAACAATTGATCATCCGTCAAAATACAATGGGGCTTTCTTCACCAACCATTAATCCTGTTGCAGCAAAAAGCGAAATACTTACGGCGAAAGAATTGGTAAGACAAGTGTATGTGGATGAAAAAGTAGAGAACTATATTCTGGATATTGTTTTTGCTACAAGATTTCCTGATAAGTATAATTTGCCAAAATTAAAACCGGTAATTGGGTTTGGTGGATCGCCAAGAGCAAGTATAAACCTGGCATTGGCTTCAAAAGCGTATGCATTTTTAAACAAACGTGGGTATGTGATCCCCGAAGACGTAAGAAGTATTTGCAAAGATGTGTTGCGTCATCGTATTGGATTAACGTATGAAGCAGAAGCAGAAAACATCAATGCAGAGCAGGTGATAAATGAGATACTCCGTGTAGTAAATGTTCCATAATAATGCTGAGTACTGAATCGATATTAAAAAAAGTACGTGAGCTTGAAATAAAAAGCAAGAAGATCACAACACACTTGTTTACGGGTGAGTATCATTCTGCCTTTAAAGGAAAAGGGATGAGCTTTAGGGAAGTGAGGGAATATTCAGCAGGTGATGATGTTCGTTTCATTGATTGGAATGTGAGTGCAAGGTTTAGTCATCCATTCAGTAAAGTTTTTGAAGAGGAAAGAGAATTGTGTGTTTATTTATTAGTTGATATCAGCAACAGCAATTTATTTGGCACAACAGGTAACAGGAAGAAAGACCTGATAACTGAAATTGGTGCAGTACTTACTTTCAGTGCTATCAGTAACAATGATAAAGTAGGTGCCATTTTTTTCAGCGATAAAATGGAAAAGTATATCGCACCAAAAAAAGGCAGGCAACATGCTTTATACATTGTGAGGGAATTATTGAGCATGGAACCGAAAGGAAAGAGTACGAACATGGAAGATGCCATCCGCTTTTTTAGTAAAGCATCACACCAGAAAAGTATAGCTTTTGTGTTGAGTGATTTTACAGATATGGAATACGAAAGTGATTTAAAAATAATTGGTGGCAGGCATGATGTGATTGGGTTAAGAATTTACGATAAGATGGATATGTTTTTGCCGGATGCAGGTTTGATGCAGGTTGAAGACCTGGAAAGCGGAAAAAGGAAATGGATCGACAGCAGTGATAAACTGGCGCAATACAATTATCACCAGCGTTTTTTACAGCAAAGTGAGCTAAGCAAAAACTATTTCAAAAAAGCTGGTGCAGACCTGCTGCATATCCGTACTGATGAGGATTATGTAAAAGTGCTGCAGCAATTTTTTATTAAACGAAGCTGACGCTGACAGAATAATTGATGATGGAGATAACAATACGAAAAATAGCGTTTGCATTTATTTTTTGCTTTAGCAGTTTTATTGCGGCCATTGCACAACCATCGCTCAAAACAATTATTGATAAGAACGGGATACTGATCGGCGAGCAGGTAAAACTAAAAGTAGTTGCCACCCTTCCTGAAGAAGACTTTTTTGTAAAGTGGATCGAGATGCCTGATTCGCTGCAGCATTTTGAGTTGGTTGAACAATCGAAAATTGATTCCACTTTTCACAACCAGAAACTCACCAAACTTTCCCAGACATTAACTTTCACCAGTTTTGATTCCGGCAAATGGACAATGCCTGCTTTTAATATTGATTTTAATCCATCCACAGGGGGCGAATCATACAATCTTTATACTGATACTTTCTCCATTGATGTTTCTTACCAGGCAGATAGTACAAATGTACTGAGGGATATTAAACCAATCCGTGAAGCACCGGCGATGTCATGGTTGCAGCTTTTAATTATCATCACTGTTGCAGGATTGATCTTTTTATTACTGCTGGCATGGCTGTTATATTACATCATCAAAAAAAGGAATCAGCGAAAACAAGCTCCTAAGCAAACGCTGTCTGCTTATCAAAATGCAATGAATGAATTGGATAAAATACTGCAGGTGAATGTAGCAGATGCTGTTGCAATAAAATTATACCATACACGCCTTACAGAAATTCTAAAAAAATACCTGTCATCCACAGAAGGCCCATATTTCATCAGCAGCACAACAGGAGAAGTATTGATATTATTAAATCAGAAAGGATTAGATAAAGCTGCTGTCTCCAAAACAGCAGAAGCGTTGCGTTGCAGTGATGCCGCAAAGTTTGCAAAATATATTCCATCAAAAGAAGAGAGTAAACAAAGCTGGCAATCAATAAAACAGGCGATAGATCTTATGGAACAGTTACAAAACAAAAAGGAAGAGAGTGGCACTTGAGTATTTTCACAATATCATCTTTGGGCAGCCGCTATTTTTTTTACTGGGGTTGTTGTTGCCTGTAATGCTTGTTTGGTATATCAAAAAAAATAACCGGCGATCGGCTGCCATCAAAGTTTCTTCGTCAAAAAGTTTTGGGAAGCTGAATAACTGGAGAACTTCTTTCAGGCATGTTCCATTCATACTGCGGTTACTGGCGTTGGCTTTTATCATTACCGCATTGGCAAGGCCACAGACAAAAACCGAACAGCAGCAGGCAGAAGGAGAGGGCATTGATATTGTATTGTGTATTGATGTTAGTGGCAGTATGACGGCACAGGATTTTACTCCCAACCGGATGGAGGCTGCAAAAAAAGTAGCAGCTGAATTTGTAGACCGCAGATCAACTGACAGGATCGGGATCGTTGTTTTTTCAGGCGAAAGTTTTACGCAATGCCCACTTACAACTGATAAAACAGTATTGCATGCTGCGGTCGCAGCAATACGTAATGGCCTATTGCAGGATGGAACGGCAATAGGAGATGGATTGTCTACAAGTGTTGACAGGTTACGCAGCAGCAAGTCAAAAAGCAAAGTAGTGATATTGCTTACGGATGGTGAAAACAATGGAGGGCTGATCGGGCCGGATAATGCTAAGGAAATAGCGAAGGCATTTGGAATAAAAGTTTATACGATTGGTGTGGGTACAGATGGATATACAACACTTCCGGAAGCTACTGCAACAGGCACCACCATAACCCAGCAGAGGGTAGCCATTGATGAAAAACTGCTCACAGCCATTGCTTTTGAAACCGGGGGTAAATATTTCAGGGCGAGGGATAACATAAGCCTCGAAAATATTTACAAAGAAATTGACCAGTTGGAGAAATCTAAAGTGGAGATTGCCTCGCTGACGAGATATACTGAAAAGTTTTTTCCTTTGGTGATGATTGCTTTGGGATTGTTGTTATTGGAAGTAGTATTGAGATTTACTGTATTGAAAAAATTTCCATAGAGGTATCAGTATAAGTGAGTGACACAACGATGTTGATATAAGTTGTAAATGCTGGCTTCAAAAAAATCTTCCTTCCTTTTCTCTTTACTATCTTGCAGCCAATGAAAGCAACAGTGTATAAAAGCACCGGCAGTTGGTACATACTGCAGAATGAGACTGGCGAAATTTTTAATGCCCGTATAAAAGGCAGGCTGAAAATTGATGGCATCACTTCCACCAATCCTGTGGCTGTAGGTGATGTGGTGATGGTGGAAATGGAGAACGAACTCGAAAGTACATTGACCATTACGGCTGTTGAACCAAGAAAGAATTACATCACAAGAACATCACCACATAATAAGAACCAGCATCACATCATTGCTTCTAATCTTGATCAGTCGTTGCTGTTTGCCACATTAAAAGATCCAAAAACCTCTACTGGTTTTATGGACCGGTTTTTAATTACGTCAGAAGCATATCATATTCCTTCTATCATTGTTTTTAATAAAACTGATCTGTATAAGAAGAAGGAACAGGAAAAATTTGCCGAAGTAAAAGACATGTATGAGTCTGTAGGCTACAAAGTAATGGGCATGAGTATTGAAAAAAATGAGGGAGTAGAAGAAGTGAAAGCTTTGCTGAAAGATAAAATCACTTTGCTCAGCGGCCACTCCGGTGTAGGCAAATCATCTTTTATCAATATTGTATTTCCTGAACTCAAATTGCGTACGCAGGATGTAAGCGGCTGGAGCGGCAAAGGTTTACATACCACCACCTTCGCCGAAATGTTTAATTTGGAAATGGGCGGAAGGGTGATCGATACACCAGGTATAAGAGAGTTGGGTTTGGTTGATATTCCAAAACAGGAGTTAAGTCATTATTTTCCTGAAATGCGTTCGCTCATTAATGAATGCCAGTTTAATAATTGCATGCATACCAATGAACCTGGCTGTGCTGTAAAAAGAGCGGTGGAAGAAGGCAACATTCACCTGGAACGTTACATAAGTTATTGTAACATCCTAGATAAAATAGAAGAAAAGAGTTGGTAATATTAATTTTAATTAATTGCCACTAATTAATTAACAAACCCAAATTTCAAGAGTATTCATTCGTGAAAATTTGTGTAATTCGTGGCAAATTTTTTTAATAAGCTCTCTTTTCTAAAAAATGCGCCAGTTCCATTACTGCATTGTTTTCCTGGTGCAGGTTCTTTTTGTGTTGCGGAAAAATAGATACACCATTAAAAATATTGTACTGCAGTGTAAGCAAATGGTTTTTGTAATGAAAGTCCCAGTCGAGGCTTTCAGCATCATCAACCTGGTTTAAAAAACTTACCTGCAACTCTGTGGAGAGTGTGTCTGCAATGGCGTAAAATTTTGATATTCCACAGTTATCGTCGATAACTGCTACGGTGTTGCCGTGGGGAGTTTTCAAGTGGTAGCACATAGTATTAGGGATTTAGTAATTACGGATTAAAACAAAAACACCACTTGTCGTTCTCTGCTTAGTTGCTTTTGAATTTTGCTTTTTGAGCCCTCTTCATCGCCTCTTTGTCATCTCCTGCCAATATTTTTTCAGCACCTACATTCCTTCCATCTGTAGGGCAGCCTTTTTTCTCAGTACCTTTTTTAAATAAAGAACAGGCGCTTAAAAAATACAAACAAGTAACAGCTACAATTATTTTTTTCATGTATCGAAAATAATAAATTTTTTTAACCTCTGCCTATTCCTTTTGCACTTTAAATTTTCCAGCTCTTGCTTTTTAACCCCCTTCAGGGGGATTGGGGGCAAACCAACCGCTGTACATCAAATAGTTATTAGCGATCCGGTTAATTTCTCCGCTGATCAACTCCTGGCTGATAGTTTTTACTTTCTTGGCCGGCACACCTGCATAAATACTGCCTGCTTCCACTACAGTGCCTTCCAGCACTACTGCTCCGGCGGCGATGATGGAATTACTACCTACATGTACATTATCCATCACGATAGAACCCATGCCAATGAGCACATTATCGTCTATAACGCATCCATGTACGATTGCATTGTGTCCGATGCTTACATTATTTCCAATAATGGCCTTGGTTTTTTCATAAGTACAGTGAATAACGGCGCCATCCTGCACATTTACCTTGTTGCCCATGCGGATGCTGTTTACATCGCCCCGGATAACGGCATTGAACCATACACTGCAGTCATTGCCCATTACTACATCGCCAACAATAGTGGCATTGGGGGCAATAAAACAATTGTTGCCCATAGTGGGAAGGATACCTTTTACTGGAAGAATTAGTGGCATAATTTTTTGTTTTACACGGTCGCTACCAAAGATCAGACCGGTTGTTGATTTTATGAACTAAGCATTTGAATTACTATTAAACATCGTTGCGTCGCACTCTTGTACTGTTTGTTCTTTATTCGGCTTTTCACTGCGTTCTCCTCATTCCAGCGTTGGCTTATTCACCCCGGTCTGACCTTTGGTACCGACCGGTGTTCAAATATCCACCTTTCCCTCCGAAATTTGCACCCATGAATCAGCGGCAGTTATTTTTAAATCATGTTGGGCAAACATCGCCTGCGCCATTAGCATTGGAAATTGTAAAAGCAAAAGGTTGTACACTCATCGATGTAAATGGTAAAGAGTATATTGATCTTATCGGCGGTATCAGTGTTTGCAATGTGGGCCATTGCCATCCAAAAGTGGTGGAAGCGGTAAAGCAACAGGCAGAACAATACATGCATATTATGGTGTATGGAGAATTGGCGGAAACACCACAAGTGGCTTATGCAAAAAAGTTAACTGAACATTTGCCTGTGTCTCTCAATTCAGTTTTCTACACCGCCAGCGGCAGCGAAGCAACAGAGGGTGCCATGAAATTAGCCAAACGATATACAGGTCGTACACAAATTGTTTCTTTTAAAAACAGTTACCATGGCAGCACACAAGGTGCATTAAGTATTATGGGTGATGAATACTGGCGCAATGCCTTTCGTCCTTTATTGCCGGGAATAGTGCAGCTCAATTATAATTCTTTTGATGACCTGCAGTACATCACAAATGAAACTGCTTGCGTAGTTGCAGAAAGCATACAGGCAGAAGCAGGTGTGCTGGTTCCTCAAAATAACTGGTTAAAAGCATTGCGGAACCGCTGCAGTGAAACCGGAACTTTATTAGTGCTGGATGAAATACAATGTGCATTTGGCCGCAATGGAACTTTATTTGCCTTTGAACAATTTGATATTGTGCCTGATATTTTATTATTAGGAAAAGCATTGGGCGGTGGCATGCCTTTAGGTGCTTTTGTGGCAGATAAA
>JAZKGV010000003.1:7321-19527 GCA_040385725.1 Bacteroidota bacterium
AACCGTTTTTGCGCAGACGGGAAAAAAACCTGTTGCAAAAGAAAAAGCACCTACCAAAAAAGAGATGGACGAGATGATGAAGGAGATGGATAAGATGATAAGTGAAATGAGTCCGGAGGATAAAAAAATGATGGACAGCCTAACGCATGATCCTGTGCTGGGTCATATCAATACTTTTGGCGGCCATCCTGTTTGTTGTGCTGCTGGTTTGGCAGCGTTCAATGTGTTGCTGGATGAAAAATTAATTGATGGCGTTAAAGAAAAGGAACAACTTTTTCTTTCCTTATTACATCACCCAAAAATTAAAGCAGTAAGAAGCTGTGGATTAATGATGGCGGTGGAATTTGAAAATTTTGAAACGAATAAAAAGATCATCGACTTACTGATAGACCAGGGCGTTTTCACCGATTGGTTTTTGTTTGCTGCTGATTGCTTAAGAATAGTACCGCCATTGATCATCAGCAATGAAGAAATAAAAACAGCTTGCGCCAAACTCATTTCTATTCTTAACACTATGGATTGATCTTTTCCAAAAAAATATTTTGTCAAATCAAATCAGTATACTTACTTTGTATTTCAAAGTGCTTTTATGAGCGAACAGCAACAACCCCTCCAGGACCTGCAGCATATAAAAAAAATGATGGAAAGAAGCAGCCGCTTCATCAGCCTCAGTGGGCTTAGTGGTATAGCTGCAGGTGTATGTGCCCTCATTGGTGCATGGTTTGCATGGAAACGGCTACATACAACACAAAGCGAAGCTTACGACCTGGTGAGGATCATTGAAACCAACGGTACCAATGTGCTGGATGAACTTTTCTGGATTGCCACATACACTTTTGTTGGCGCTTTTATTTCCGCCTTTTTCTTTACTTACCTCCGCAGCAGGAAAGATAATGTGCCGATGTTTGGTTCTACTACCATGCGACTGTTATGGAATGTAGCCATACCAATGGTAGTTGGCGGTATCTTTTTGCTGCACATGATGAACCATGGTGAGTTTTTATTAGTAGCCCCGGGCTGTCTTATTTTTTATGGCCTGGCATTGGTGAACGGAAGTAAATACACATTGGGTGAAATAAGGTTTTTGGGTTATGGTATGCTGGCACTTGGTATCATGAACCTCTGGTTTGTGGGCTATGGTCTGTATTTTTGGGCTATGGGTTTTGGTATTTTGCATATTGTGTATGGCATTGCCATGTGGATGAAATATGAACGCAATAATTAATGAAGTTTTGAATACTGAGAGAGAATGAGTTTAATAGAAGGCCTCAATAAAATATTTGATAACCGCATCCGCCTGGGCATCATGAGTGCACTGATGGTAAATGCGGAAGTAAACTTTAATGAATTGAAAGAACTGCTGAACATAACAGATGGTAACCTTGCCAGCCATTTAAAATCGCTGGAAGAAAGTGGCAGTATAAAAGTGCAGAAAGGTTTTATTGGTAGAAAAACCAATACCACTTACTCTGTTACCAAAGCAGGTGAAAAGGCTTTTAAAGCTCATATAGCCGCATTGGAAGAAATGATCAGGTCAACTAAATAAATTTTTTTTGTACTTATACTTTGAAATTCAAAGTGCTTTTAATTATGATAAGCTTTTTAAAAACATGTCTTTTCACATTCACCATCTGGCTGCTGGCAGCATTTATCAATGCATTGCTGTATGCCATCATATTCAATCTTGGCAATATTGTGCATGATGATTTTCATGAGAGTTTTGGAATGGCATTTTTCTTTTCACTCATCTTTTCTGCGCCAGGTGTATTTTGTTTGTGGATTGTATTCCTGGCCAATTCAGGAAACCCTGATCTTTCAAAAAAACTATTGAAGGCAGTATTCATTCTCTCCCTTATTTCCTGTGTTTTTATTTTGCTGCTTCCCAATGATGTTTATAAAGGGCATTGGTTTTTGCTGTCGTTTATTATCATTTTCTCTTCCATTACATCAGTCATGCTCCATCATCGTTTTTTAAGATCATTTCAATCTTCTTCTCATGTATAAAGTAATTGCAAAATACAGGGCTAACATATTGGTTTGGCTTACACACCAGATGGCATTGCCTTTATTGCGCCTTATCCGCAAGCCACAAAAATTTTTATACACAAGAGAAGAATTGTATCGATTACCGGATGGCACCCTGGGAAAAGACCTGGTAATAATGCTTGACAAAAACAAACTTGAACTGCTGCCATACTATGTAAAGCATGATATCAAACACATCTTGCTTGAATACGATACCACTGCTGAAGGAGAAGTAAGCCTGCAATGTTTTATGCTGGGCAATGGGCATATTTCTTTCCCAGTGGCAGCTACAGTGGGTTTTGGTTTTTTTACCATGCCTGAATACTGGCCTTTATTTATAACAGCATTTAAAAGAGGAAAGCGATCTGCAGCTCTTGGCAACTGGCAATGGCATTCACTGCTGGAATTTTCAACAGCATCATTAATTGAAAAAGTAAATACCCCAAAGAATAATTAACCACCACCAAATACATAAATTATGAAATCAGCTTCTTTAAAAACCTCCCTGGTATTAGCCGGTGCAGTGTTGTTCAACATTGTTTTCTGGCAGGAAAAATTAGCCGTCAACACGGCCTTGTTTGATGGATTTATACTGGCTGCTGTTTTTTATTTGTACCAGCCATCATTTAAAAAACCTGCAATGAAATGGTTGTTGCTGGCGCATTTGATAACAGTGGTAACGCTTATTATTCATAATACAGTGCTTAGCAAACTGGCGTTTACCGGTACTTTGATGCTGGTGATCGTATTTACACAATACGAACATCGTTCATTGTGGTATGCCGGCGCTTCCGCCTTTATGAATTATGTTTTAATGGTGCCGGGTTTTGTTTTGAATATCGGGCAATTAAAAAAAGGTAAACATGATTTTTACAATACAAAAAAGATACTCCGCTTTATAATTATCCCAATTATCATCCTTGTTGTATTTGCTGTTCTATATAGTTTTTCTAATGCAGTTTTTCATGATATTCTTAATACGGTTGGGCTGGCGTTAGAAAATTTCTTCAGCAGGTTTTTTGATTGGTTTAGCTGGGCCAGGTTTGCTTTTTTACTATTCGGTGTATTTATCACCGGCGGTTTATTACTAAAAAGCAAGGCTGATTTTTTTTCAAGATCAGATATTCAAAAGCAGGATAAACTTGACCGCAAAAAAAATGACCTGAAAAAATGGAAGCAAACACCCATGTTTGACATGCTCAGTTTATTGATGGGAAAGTTTGCCAATGGAGTGCTGGCATTGAGAAATGAGAATACAGTTGGTATCATCAGCCTTGTATTATTAAACCTGTTGCTGTTCTTTATCAACTGGATCGATGTGGTATATGTATGGTTTGGGTTTAAATACAGTAGCGACATTAATCTCTCTCAATATGTGCATGAAGGTGCAGGCCTGCTTATTTTTTCCATCATACTTGCTATGTTGGTGCTGCTGTTTTTCTTTCGGGGCAACTTGAATTTTTATAAGAAAAACAAATGGCTGAAAGTTGGCGCTTATGTATGGATCATGCAAAATATCATTCTTGTTGTATCAGTATTCTTCCGGGATTATTATTACATACATGAATTTGGTTTGGCTTATAAAAGAATTGGCGTGCTGGTATTTTTGACACTTGTATTAGCTGGGCTTTTAACTGTATATATAAAGATCAGCCAGGTTAAAACAACTTATTTTTTATTGAAAGTAAATGCCTGGGTGGTAATGGTTGTTTTAGTACTGTCTTCCTGTATACACTGGGATGAAACCATTGCGGAATATAATCTGTCAAGAAAATCAACATTGCCGCTTGATGTAAAATTTCTTTTATCACTTTCCGATAAAGCATTACCTGTTCTTGAAAAGAACCAGGATGTTTTAGATAAATCATTGATCAACGTTCCTCAAAATGACGAAGGCGATTCTTATTACCGGAGCGGCCTTACAGCCAAAAAATATTTTGAAATACGTAAGAAAACATTTTTTGAAGAACAGGAAAATTATACCTGGTTAAGTTGGAATGCAGCAGATAGTTATGTAAAAAAGCATTTGCAAAAACCAGCAGCAGCAATTTCATTTAGTCATAAATAAAAAAGCAAATGTTTTCCATCTATAATAAATATACAGCGACTGCATTGATCAGCTTTTCAATATGGATAGTTGCCAATATTATCAATGCCATATTGTTTGCATTCATATTTTCTTTTGCCGGCAATGGCGATTTGGATGGCATTGGCATTGTATTACTTTTTTCAGCAGCCTTTTCACTACCGGATATTTTAATTTTCTGGATGGTGTTTCTTGTAAAATGCAGGAAGAACAATTTGTTTCCTGTTCTTTTAATAACAGCAGCATCCGTTTCTCTTTTATCAGTAGTGTTATTCTTTTTGTACCTGGCCATTTCATTTGGCGCAGACCGTGGCATGTGGATCATTATCGTGCCTGTGCTTGCTGCAATAGCTGCAACTGCAATACATCGCCGTGCTATAAACGATGTAGTTGTTACCCAGAACGAGATGTACGAATCAAAAAATAGTGCGACCCTTGAAACATAAAAATACTTTCATACATGCAGCCAGCGGCATCGGCCATACGTTTTGTAATGAGGCAAATTTCAGGATACATGTGACAGCCCTGGTACTGGTGATTGCTTTGGGGGTGGTTTTGCATATCAGTGCCATGGAATGGCTGTTTGTTGCCGGCTGCAGTATGTTGGTATTGTCAATGGAGTTGGTGAACACTGCCATTGAAAACGTTTGTAACCTTATTTCAAAAGAGTATCACCCACTGATAAAGATTATAAAAGATGTTTCTGCTGCTGCGGTATTGGTAAGTGCAGCCGGCAGTATAGCCACCGGCGCTATTATTTTTTTACCTAAAATTTTTCATTTTATAAAACCAGGGTTATGATAAAAATATCAACTGCCGAAAAGATCATTTTTGTTTTTTTATTGTTTGTAGCTGCCATGTTGCTCATGCGCATAGCCTATGCCAATAACTTCCGTTATATTTTCCTGATGTGGAATTTGTTTTTAGCGTGGGTGCCATTCCAGATCAGCCTGGTTATTTCCTCTGCCAAAAAACCTAACAGGTGGATGAAATATTTTTTATTGGCAGCATGGCTTTTATTTTTCCCTAATGCGCTTTATATCATTACCGACCTGTTACACCTTGGCAATGGTGATAACAAAGTGCCGTTGTGGTTTGATGTTATATTACTCTTTACATCTTCCATTGCCAGCCTTGTAATGGCATTTGTTTCATTGTACAATGTTGAACTGTTTTTGCGGAACAACCTGAAAGCAAAGCATATAAATAAACTCATAGTTGGCTGTTTGTTCCTGGGTTCTTTTGGAGTTTATCTCGGCAGGTTTTTAAGATGGAACAGTTGGGATATAGTTGCTAATCCTGTTTCATTGTTGTTTGAAGTGGCGATCCGTTTTTCTAACCCACTTGTTCACTACAGAACCTGGGCAGTAACGCTGCTGCTCACCTGTCTTTTCAGTTTGCTTTATTATGCAGCAAAACAGTTGCCTGTTTTATTAGAAGAAAAGAAATTGAGAATTGACTAAAAAATAAAATCCTGCAGGCGAATACGCCAGCAGGATTTTAGGGGATTTAAAGCGGAATCTTTAAAAGGTAACGCCAATATATAAGGAAGTTACCTGGTTTTTATATTTAAGCGTTGTGCTTGTACCATCGCCATTATTTGCCTGGAAATCTAAATTGTAGCGCAGGCCAACAAGGAAGTTTTTTGATGATGCTTCAAGGCCTAATACACCACCCAGTATATTTTTACGCAGGTTATCGTTTTCTTCTTTCACAATATCTTCATACGAAGTATTGCTTACATTAAAGGAAGTTTTGGTGGATGTAAGAAAAGAAAATTGAGGGCCGGCAAGAATAGCAAAATTTGCTGAAGGCTTTATTTTTGCCAGTATCGGCACTTCAATAAAGTTGGTAGTTTGCTTGTACTCATAAGGAGACCCTAAAAAATTGCCCGTTGATTTAAAACCTTTTTGTGAAAACTGCACTTCCGGCTGTATGCTGAATACAGTTGCAAGTGGAAGGTCTGCAAATATTGCTGCATTAAAACCCATTTTAGAACCCGTTGAAAAATCACTGTCGCCGGATTTAATAACAGTTGATAGATTGACACCTGCCCTGGCGCCCAGTTTTACTTTTTTGTCTTGTGCACTTACCTGTGCAGTAAAAATTGCTAAAGCTGCTGTTGCAATAAATAAACATTTCATAGTGTAATAGTTTTGTTTTTACTACCACTTTGAAAACACTGTGCCAAATGAAAAATAAGCTAACTCTATAGTGAAGATGCGAAGGTTGCTGATTCAATTCTACAAATTGGGAACTATGGTGGACATAAAAAAACCGTCTCGTCATTTATGACGAGACGGTTTTTTAGGACTAGTCAGATCTTATCTAATATTTAAAAGTCGAGCCCCAAACTTAAGTACCAAAGTGGTTTACCTTTGAAGAAACCATTCATTTCCCAGGCCCAATCTACTTTTATAAAATACCCCAGCAATACACTTCTTGCACCAAAACCATAACCGCCGGCAAATGGGCCTATGCCACCTACTTTTTTATATACCTGCACCGGTGGCTGGCCATAAATGGAGGATGGCCTTGCAATACCTTTATAACCACCATTCCATGCCGTACCCAAGTCAATAAACTGCACCAATTGAAAATTGCGTACAAATGCATTATTGATGGGGCGGTTAAAAAATGTTGTCCATACCGGCAGGCGGAATTCACTGTTGATGGTAACAGCATTGTTGCCATTGGCTACATTCTGAATAAAACCTCTTAAGTTTCCAACCAATGTTTGAAAAGCGTAATCAGGCGCAGGCACATTGTCAGGATTAAAGAACCGGTAAGTTCCATCTTGTTTCCGGTTGCCGCCAAACATGAGCCAACCATCTGCGCCACCGAGGTAATAAACTGTTTTCTGGTTGCCCCAGCTAAAATCTCCTGATACCCTGCCGGCCCATATAAAATTGCGGTGGATGGGGTAATAATACCTTGCATCAAAACCCCAGTTAAAATTGTACTTTTTTGGTGTGGTTACATTGCTATCCTCTTTGCTGATATTAGTATTCCAGTCAAAGAAAAATTTATACCGCAGGCCGTTCCAGATATTTTGTGTTGGGTTTAATGTATTATCATATACATATTCTGCGTGGGTAAGGGCAAAGCGTTCTTGCGAATTGGGTATTTTTAATGTGGCATCGTCATTTATATTGGTATGTAATACAAAATTATCGTTTCGTAAGCCAAATGAAAAACTGATGCGTTTTGTCCGGTCAAAAGGATACGACACATTCCCCATGTAAATATTAGTAAATATTTTACCGGTAAACTCATCCCCGGAAATTTCAGGGATCGGGTCGTACACTACTGCTTCCTGTGCATTGCGGTAATAAGTTAACCCCCAGTCAAATCTTCTTTTATAATTTTCGTACCCAAATAACCATTCATTATCTTTTAGGTTTGTCGATAACCTGAAACCGCCAAATATGCGATGGTCTTCCATTAGTTCCGATGTTCCCAACCTTATCAATCCATTCAATGGTGTGCCACTGCCAAGCATTATGGGGCCGCTGCCGCCGCTGTAAGGCTGGTAGCGGCTGAATAAAATGGCGTTGCCAAAAGCAATCCCGCCATAATCAGCACCAAACTTTACAGGTTTGTAAGGATATAATTTTGCACTTTTTAATGGATCATATTTTTGTTCCGAAACCGTTACTACAGTTCCTTCCATACTGCCACTACTGTCTTTTCTTTCGTCTTCAAAATTATTTTGAAAAAGATCATCATTCTTTTTTGTGCTGTCCCCGGGCAAAGGCTGGTCATATTTTCCGGCGGCGTCTGCAGCGATCTTATCATTCATGATCACCCTCTTCATGTAGGTGGTAGGTGGTACCGTTATGTTCCTGCGGCGCAGGGCATCTTCATTGATCTTTAATTTGTACAGCGTCTTTGCATCGCTTTGCCTTGTTACTTCGCTTACCTGTTGATTATCGCCTGCCACTCTTGTTTCTGCAAGGTTGCTTTCATAATTACTTAGCGGAAATGTGTAAGTGGAATCGCTTGATACCGCCACTACAGCCACGGAGTCAACATCTGTTTTTTTATTTGCTCTCAAGGCACTGTCCACTTCTTTTAAAGAAGGATTGCGTAAAATATCATCACCAATCAATACCAGTGTATCCAATCCTTCTGCCTTGGTAGTAAAGAAACCTGCGTACCTGTTGGCCACACCATTTTCATCACTTACAAAAGTGAAGTGGTTAATGTTGTATGGCATTGGAGAACGGGCATTGCCATATTTCAGGCTGGTTAATTGTGTTATCTGGTTGAGTTCTGGTTTGGCGTTCGCATTATTTACAAAAAAGATGTTGTAGCGATAATGGCTTGGTATAGAACTGTCGCCACCCCTTGCATCACCTGATGGCCTGTTACTGGCGAACATGATACCGTTCTTGCCGGGAAGGGCAACATAAGTTGGGTCAAGATCAGCATACACATCATTTGTTATCTGCGTTACTTTTTCATTTTCCAAATTCAAAGTAAAAATATCAGAGCGGCCGTTTTTGGTAGCACTTAATAAAAGTGTACGGCTGTCAAGCATATACTTTACATCCTGTATTTGCTGAAACTGATCGGTAAGATCAAGTTTGGGATATTTTACTGTTGTAAAAAGATCATACACAAACAATTTTAACCTGCCTTCCTGGTTGTAAATAACTGTTATCCTTGTTCCTTTAGGATCCCAGGCCAGCAATGGATAATCAGGGTTTACTTCATTCCTGTAACTGCGGATGCCATATTTTAATAAAACGGTTTCTTCAAAATCATTGTAGAGTTTAACTTTTACAAAACCCTTTTTAAACTCCACCAATACATACGCATTACTCTTTTTTACAGGGTTTACATTAATACGGTAATAATCGTGGCGTTGGTCCACATCAAAGCTTTCTATCTGTTGCCCTTTGGGATAGGGTTTTCTTTTCCTGATATCATTTTCATATTTGTCTTCCTGGTATTCCATAAACTGTGCAAGCAGGTCTTTAAATTTCATCTTGCACACCTGCATGCTTGCCCTGTTAAGATTTTTATATAAACGGGCCAGGTATAGAAAATAGGTAACGTTTTCTTTCTTATACTTTTCTTCAATATAATACCAAAAAGCATGGCCGGCAAGGCGTGGGTTTTTAAAAGCAAAGCTGTAAAACTTAGTGTAGTTGCCGCTTAACATTTCGCTTTTCAAATCATCATCCAACTGTGTGTTCCAGTTTTCTGCTGCAAAATCAACATAGCCATCCGTAAGCCATGTGGGCAGATCAAGCAATGCCTGGTTGCCGGCAAATTCACCAAGGTCTTCACCAAATAATACATTGTCTGTAATAATTCTTGCAATGCCCTGGCGTATTTGCCTTCGGAGATGAGCATGGTCTCCATTAAAATACACCACCATTTTATTGTTGACCAATTTGGTGGTACCGCTCGTGTTTTGCCAGTCAATATCAATGCCTATATTGCTTTGCTGCATATCAGCATATTCATTGTACACCACAATATTGGCCCTGCGTTGCAAACTGTATTCAGTAAACTCTTCAATTTGTGGTAATTCTTCTTCGGCCACCTGCATCACTAACTTGGCAAGGTCTTGCCCGTTTTGGTTAAAGAAGGTATTGAAGTTCCTGCTTTGATAATATTGCCATTTGAATTTTTTGTATTGCACCCTGTTCTTTCCAAACTTTACATTTTCTACAACCTGTGCAGATAGGGGATTGGTACAGATAAAACCCAGAACAATTATAAAAAGAAGCCTGCTAAACTTAACCATACTAATTTTGCCTTTTGTAATATTAAAATTAGGCTATTAACGCCAGCCGTAAAAATATCCCTTTATTATCAAAATATTTGTTACATGTTCACTATCAAAAGCTTTGTCTTCAGCCCCATACAGGAAAACACGTACGTTTTATATAACGAAAACAAAGAGTGCCTGGTTGTTGACCCCGGCTGCTACTTTGATGGTGAAAAAGACAGGCTGCAATCTTTTATTGACAAGAGTGGGCTAAGGCCGGTAAAGCTGCTTAACACTCATTGCCATCTGGACCATGTGTTTGGTAATAAATTTATTCATGAAGAATATGGGTTGCTATTGCATTTGCATGAAAAGGAAAAAAAGGTGCTTGAGTTTGCCCCTGCCAGTGGCTTAATGTGGAATATGCCTTTTGATAATTACCAGGGCGAATTTATTTTGATGAAGGAAGGCGACATCATAAAACTGGGCGAAGATGAGTTAAAAGTAATTGAAGCGCCGGGCCATTCGCCGGGGCATGTTTGTTTTTACTGTGCAAAGCAACATTTTATTATTGGTGGCGATGTACTGTTTCAAAGAAGTATGGGAAGAACAGATCTGCCGGGCGGGAATTATGATACGCTGATCAACAGCATCCGTACCAAATTATTTGTATTGCCGGATGAAACCGTAGTTTATAGTGGGCATGGTGAGCCAACAACAATCGGAGAAGAGAAAAGGAGTAACCCGTTTTTGAATTGACTTTGGCTTCCAGGTATTAAAAGTTCTTTAGCGTAAAATTTTATTCTTTTAATTCCTGGATCCTTTTTTTAGCTTCTTCCTTATCTTCTTCATTGCCATATTTTAGAATTTCATTGTAATAAAGCATTGCTTTTTCTTTATCAGGAAGAAGCATTGATACATAAGCAAGATTGTGCAATACTATTACATCTTTTGGGTCAATAGCAATCGCTTTTTCATAATACGAAACAGCTTCCCTGTATTTTTTGTTGGCAGCATAGCTTGAGCCTGCCATCGAATAAAACCGTACATCTTTAGGAAATACTTTGATCATGGCATCTGATACGGCAATCACCAGTGAATCCTGCTCAGCCTTAAAAAAACCGGTACAGTAACGATAGATGCTACCCGTAAACAGATCAGGCATGTTTTCACAGGGTTTATTATCTGTCCATAACCAACCTGTAGGGGTTGTATAGAATTTATTAATGATGTTTATGATGCGTAATGATTGTGCTGTATAATTTTTTGTTTCCTGCAGCATATATGCCTGCCCAAAATAAATATCAAGACGTGATGGATTATGCAGCAATGCCATGCTGAGATAATTGTAAGCTTTTGTAATAAGTGAATCTGTAAAATAAATTTCACTGTACATATACCCTTTGTTGCCGGCAGAGTCAGTCATTTCAAAGTTATTTTCTTTGCCGGGTTTGGTATCTAAGCGAACAATCTCATTGTGTGACTTTGAAAAATAAAAATTTGAAAAGGCTATAAACATTTCCGGGTCCTTTGGCTGCTCTTTTTGCCATTTCTCTAAATATTTCAATAAAATTTTTTCTTCAGTTTCTTTATTTCTGAGTTGCTGGTAATCTTTTTTAAGATCCTGTGCGTATAAGGAACTACAGAAAAAAAATGCTGTCAACAGAACAAAGTATTTCTTTTTCATATAATTATTTTTTCTCCATACACAATTCCACCAATACCCCATTTGTTCCTTTTGGGTGAAGAAAACAAACCAGCTTATTATCAGCTCCATCCTTTGGTTTTTCGTTCAGTAAAACAAACCCTTCTTTTTGCAACCGCTTCATTTCTGCCTCAATATCTTCCACGTCAAAGGCAATATGGTGGATGCCTTCTCCTTTCTTTTCCAGGAACCTGGCAATCACACCATCGGGTGTGCTGCTTTCTAATAACTCTATCTTGGTTTCACCTTTCCTGAAAAATGCGGTGTTTACTTTTTCACTTTCAACCGTTTCTGTCTTATAACACTGACTATTCAGCAGCTTTTCAAACAGCGGCAGCTCGCCTTTCCGCTCGTGCGCGATCTGGGGATGCAGACCGAGGGCTGTCCGAATCCGCGCTGAACCGTCGGCGAGCGCCGCCGTGCCCTTCCACGCCGAAGGCGTCGTTGTCACCGACAGCACATATAACCCGCGGTCCGTGCACTCGCGTGCGGTCGCATGGGGGTCGGGGTAGAGGTCGAGGTGGCTATGGAAGTCGATCACTTGACGCCGAGCGCTTGGTGCAAGTCTCCCAACTCGGCCAGCCCCCGCTCCAACATCGCCCTCAGCGCTCCGCGATTCCTTATCAACGGGGAGGCAAGAGCATGCCCCAGCCAAGCATCGAACC
>JAZKGV010000004.1:0-16573 GCA_040385725.1 Bacteroidota bacterium
GACCACCAGTATATTGCTGTGGCTGCCCATCACCGTTATGAAACGTTGAAACGCTATATTGATTTTAATCCAGGTATGTATGGTATCATTTTTACCCGTACCAAAGCAGATGCCCAGGATATTGCTGAAAAATTAGTGAAAGAAGGATATGAAATTGAAGCGTTGCATGGTGATCTTACACAACAGCAACGTGATAAAGTAATGGGACGCTTTCGTACCAAACATTTACAGTTATTAATTGCAACTGACGTAGCGGCAAGAGGTATTGATGTGGATGGCATCACCCACGTTATCAATTACGAATTGCCAGACGACATGGAAGTATATACGCACAGGAGTGGACGTACAGCCCGTGCAGGAAAAAGCGGTATCTGTATTTCTATCTGCCACAGCAGGGAATTATTTAAGATCCGTTCGCTTGAACGCATGGTGAATTCAAAGTTTAATAAAATGGATGCTCCAAGTGGTAAAGAAGTTTGCCGCAAACAGTTTTTTCATTTTATGGACAAGTTGATGCTGGCCGATGTGTCGCATGGTGACTATGAAACATATATGCCCGACCTGATGGAGAAGTTTGCAGACGTTACAAAAGAAGAAGTATTGCAGAGAGTTGCCGCATTAGAATTTAGTCATTTTTTAAAGTATTATGAAAATGCAGAAGACCTGAATTCAACCAGCAGGAGAGATTTTGCTCCACGTACTGAAATGAATAATCAACGTGATGGCAGCAGAAGGGAAAGAACCAATTCCAACCAAAGGGATAATGGCTATACCCGTTTGTTTATTAACCTCGGTACCAAGGATGGTTTTTACAAAGCCAGCTTTTTACAGTTCATCCTGGATGAAAGCAATTTGAGTAAAGAAGTGCTTGGCAGGATTGATATGAAAGAAATGAATAGCTGGGTAGAGATTGACAGAAACGAAGCAGGCAGGATGATAAAAAGCATGGACGGCAAAAAATACAATGGCAGGATGGTGAGGATGAACGAAGCTGATGGTGGCTTTAAAAGGCCGGCAGATGAAGGCAGGCCCAGCAGCAGGCAAAGAACAAGAAAGCCGTATTAAGTAAAAGATAAGAAGTCTGTAAAAGGGATTGGTTAAACCAATCCCTTTTTTTATTCCCATAAAGCAATCACTACAAAAAATACTGGCCAGCGCTTTCTTTTAGCCATCATTTAACGCTAAAAAAGTATTCCATAAAGCAAGAAAACTTATCCGGTTTCTGGAATTTTTGAGTAGCCGAAAAAAATCAACCCAAACAATTTTGAAGAATTTTACACAGTAAAATTGACCATTTCAACTGGCCTCTACCGAAAAGAAAAATTTCATTAAAGCACTGATTTTCAATTTTTTAAGCCCTATTTATTAGCTGTCTTTCCTGTATAATATCTCCTTACTCCCTTCTCAAAAAAGTTTCCGTTTTTTACTATGCCAGTATTTGGCTTGCCTTTGGATTTTCTTATATAGCTATCCGTACCGGCTTCAACTAAAAAAGCTTTAAAGATGGCAAATTAAAAACCGTAATCAACCCCTCTTTATATGAAAATTAATTACTCAAAAAACAGGATACAACAAAAGGCACTGCCTTTCATCCTGGCACTGTTTGCCTTTAGTGGTTTAACTACACAGGCTCAGTTTAGAAGTTACGCAAAAGTTTACTCAGACAATATTAAAGGCGGTGCTACCATCTTTGGTAATACACTTACGCATATTGTCAATTCAAATGGCAATGCAGATACTGCCAAAATGAATAATAACCGGGCCAATGGTAACAGCACCTATGGTAATGACAACTCTAACATCCGCTTTATAGATGTTGACGGAAACAGCGGCAATGGTACAGGAACAAGAAATTCCTCTACTGCTGATCTATCATTACCTGCAGGTACCAACACCATTAAACTTGCCCGTTTGTACTGGGGTGCCCGTGTAAGAAAAGGTGACTTTGATATTACACTGGATACCTTCCAGAGGATCAAAGTTCGTTATGGTACCAGTGGTGCATACACTGAATACAGGGCTGCACATTTAGACAAAAATACAACAGGTACAGGAAATAGCGCTGTAAGCCAATACCAGGCTTACGTAGATATAACATCTTTTATCCAGTCCAATGGAACAGGTACTTACTCTGTAGGTAACGTGGCTGCTTCAGTCGGTTCTGTAAGCAGTGGTGGTAACTATGCAGGCTGGACGATTGTAGTGGTTTATGAAAACCTTGATATTCCTTATAATAGTGTACGGGTGTATGATGGTTTCCAGCAGGTTTTTGCCAGCGGATCAGCACTTATATCTTCGGTTACACTTACAGGCCTAAACGTACCATCAGGTGCATTGACTGGAACAGATGCTAAAATGGGTGCAATGGTTTGGGAAGGTGATGCTAACCTGAAGCAGGATTTCCTGAAAATAAATGGAACTAATTTTTACAATGGTTTAAATGCAATTGATAACCCCTGGAATGGTACCATTACTGATAATGGTGTACACATAACAGCAAAAAGCCCTAACTATACTAACCAGATGGGTATGGATATTGACCAGTTTCATGTGGGAGAAGGTTATGGCATACAACCAGGTGATACAACTGTACATTTAGAATTTGGTACAGAAGCTGATCAGTATTTCCCAGGTCTTTTCACATTTGTAATTAAAACAAAAGACCCAACTATTATAATAGATAAATATGTAGTTGATGCAAGCAGGAATAACGTGATTGAAGCAGGTGAAGCACTTACCTACAAACTGAAAGGAAAGAATATGGGTGTTGGTAATGCTAATTATTGTACAGTAACAGATTCATTACCTGCAGGTATTACTTATGTTCCGGGTACTTTAAAAGTGGTTTATTCCAGCGGCTTTACACCAGATAGTTATTTAACAGATGCAGAAGGCGATGACCAGGCTGAAATTGTTGGTAACAAAACAATAATATTCAGGGTGGGTACAGGTGCCAATGCTTATAGTGGTGGTATCCTTGCACCTAACGAAGAGTTTGAATTGGAATTCCAGGTAACAGTAGATGCTGCTGATGAACATGGTAACCTGCCTCCGATCATTAACGTAGCAAGAATCACAGGTGTATCTGATGCGTTTGAAAAATTCACTGATGACGGTACAGCTATCATTGAACCATTAGCCGGTCCATTACCTGTAACATTAAAATCATTTACAGCATTATTGCTCCGCAACAACTTAATAAAATTAGACTGGGCAACATTACAGGAAATAAACTGCGACAGGTATGAAATTGAAAGAAGCTATGATGGAAAGAACTTTACAAAAGCAGGTACGGTAAAAGGACATGGTTTTACAAGCCTTGATATGTACTACACTTTTAATGATGATGTAACTGGTGTACCTGCTAACATTATCTACTATCGCTTAAGGCAGATTGATATAGATGGTAAAAGCAGTTTCTCAAAAGTGGTTTCTGTAAGATTAAAGAAAACTACAGGTTTCAGTGTTTCTCCAAATCCATTCAACAGTTATGTAAACATTAACATTGACTGGAACACTAATGAAACAACAGTAATAAAAGTATTTACAATGAGTGGTACCGAAGTATTATCTAAAAACATTAAGATGAATAAAGGCACCAACTACATACAGTTAAACGAATTATCAGCCTTAACTTCTGGTAACTATATTATCCAGTTCAACGGTAGTGAAGGAAAAACATTTAAACAGGTAAGCAAACTGTAAAGAAGGTTTACAAACAATCCATTGTTTAATTTCAAAGTCCCCCGATTCGTCGGGGGCTTTTTTTATAACCCGCTGAAAATATTTTTTATCACGCCTCCGGAATACTTTCCGGCAATCTTTTCAATAAAAGCAGTAAAGTCAATATGCGACCCTTCCCCTGCGGTGTCAGAAATAGTGCGAATGATTGTAAAAGGAATTTCATTTTCATAACATACCTGCGCCACTGCAGCGCCTTCCATTTCAACACACAAAACTGTTGGCAGGTTTTCAAGCAATTGCTTTTTTCTTTTCCCGTCAGAAAAAAACTGGTCGCCGCTGGCTATATCACCGATATACAATTTGGGTTCAATAATATTAAATAAATGCATTCCATCATCACCAACCAGTTGATGCAGGTTTTTATTTTTCACCATATCCTGTACGGCTTTTTTTGCAACTGATATTTGTTGCGTTGCACATTCAAAAAAAGTTTTCTTCAGCAATGGAATTTCATATTGAGGAATGAATGGCCTTGCATCCATATCATGCTGCAGCAACCGTTTGCCAATCACAATATCTCCTATTTTCAATTCAGTATTTATCGCTCCGGCAACACCTGTAAAAATGAGTTCAGTAATTTGATACTTATGTATGAGTGTGGAAACTGTGGCAGCAGCGGCCACTTTGCCCCAACCAGAGATCACAACCACAGTTTTAATATCATTGATAAAACCCGTGTAGTAAATCCTTCCGGCATGTGATGATTGCTGGGTATCAGATAATAGATTCATCACCGCATCAATTTCCTCCGGCATGGCACCCATTATGCCAATAATTTTTTCGGTCATGCTTTAATAAAATTGAAATAGAAAAATCAGCTTCTCTCTTCCCATATCATGCACAAATGCACAATAGTTTCAGAAGCTTTGGCCATATCCTTTGTACCGATCCATTCCAGCTTGCTGTGTATGTTTTGCATACCGGTAAAAATATTAGGGCATGGCATACCAATATAGCTAAAGCGGCTGCCATCGGTACCACCACGGATGCTTTCTTTCTTTACAACCAACCCTGCCCTTTGTATTGCTTCTTCTGCATACGCCACCACCTGCGGATATTTATCCAGCACTTTTTTCATATTCCGGTATTGCTCCACAAAAGAATACTCAACAGATGCGCCGGGAAATTTTGCCATCACATCTTCTGCTATTTTCTTCAGCCTTGTATGATGTTGTGTTAAGCCTTCATCTTCAAAATCCCTTACAATAAATTGCAATGTTGCTTTTTCTGCAATGCCATTCATGCCAACAGGATGAACAAAACCCTGTTTCTTTTCTGTTGTTTCCGGGCTCCATTCATTTTTTGGCAATGCATCCAGCACTGCTCCTGCGATCTTTAAAGCATTTACCATTTTATCCTTTGCATAACCTGGATGTGTTATCACTCCATGTATGGTAATCACAGCAGCATCTGCACTAAAGGTTTCATCTTCCAGGCAACCAGCTTCTCCTCCATCCAAAGTATAACCAAACTCTGCCCCCAGTCTTTTCATATCCACTTTCGCTGTGCCCTGCCCCACTTCTTCATCTGGCGTAAATAAAATCTTTATGTCTCCGTGTTTCACTGCAGGGTTTTGCATAAAGAATAAAGCAGCTTCCATAATAGCAGTCACGCCACTTTTATCATCGGCACCCAGCAATGTTAAACCGCTGGCAGTAATTACGCCACTGTTCAAATGTTCTTTCAAATACGGCGATTCACTCATCCGCAATACCTGTGTATTATCATCCGGCAATACAATATCATTGCCATCGTAATAACGGTGATAAATTGGTTTTACATTGGTACCACTGCAATCTGGTGCTGTATCCACATGGCTGCAAAAACAAATGGCAGGGATATCTTTTTTTTCGCTGTTAGATGGAATAGTTGCATACACATACCCATATTCATCAGTAACAGCATTGGTTATACCGATGCCCTGCAATTCTCTTTTCAGCATCTTACTTAGATCCTTCTGCTTTTCCGTAGTGGGGTGGGCTGCACTGTTAGGATCACTTTGTGTGTCTACCTGCACATAACGCATAAAGCGTTCGGCAGTTGAATCGGGGCTTATGTGAATCATAAATAGTAAATATTGAGTGGCAAGTGGTAAATGGGTTGCCATTCTGTTTATGCAATATTACATATTCAAACAACAATAAAAAAGCAGCCTGCAAATGCAAACTGCTTATAAAAATTTGAGTTCTTCTCCCACTCGTCACTTACCATTTCCCACTCACCCTTACGCTATCTCCACTAATTCAATATCAAACACCAACTCCTCGCCTGCTAAAAAATGGTTGGCATCCAATACCACTACATCCTCTCCCACTTCAGTTACTGTCACAGGAAATGGGTTACCATTCGGGTCGCTTAAGGTTAATTGCATCCCTTTTTCTAATTTCATATCGGCAGGCACATTTTCCATTGGAAATTGAATGACCGCATTTGGATCCTTTTCTCCATACGCTTCTGCTGCAGGTATATTAATGGTCTTTTTTTCACCCACACTCATACCGGGCATGGCTGCATCAAAACCTTTTATCATTTGCCCACCACCAACAGTAAACTCTAAAGGCTCCTTGCCTGCAGAAGAATCAAATAATTCACCACTTGTTAATTTACCTGTGTAGTGAACTTTTACTTTGTCACCACTTTTTACCTGTGCCATAATTTTCGTTTTTGTTCCTGTCTCTGCCTTAAAGGGAGACAAGATTTGTTTTAAATTTTTGTTACGAGCCGAATTTCTTTTCTCAGCTTCATTGAGATCCAACTCTGTTATATCAGCAATTCCATTGGCAATAGAAAAGCAAAAAAAGAGGGATATCTCCAATGAAAACGCAAGTTAATGTTTATGAGTGGTACAGCAGTTCAAAAAGTTTTATTCATCTTTGACACATGAAGAAAATATTTACACTTTTCATGATCACAGTAGTACCAGGCAGTTTTGCGTTAGCACAAAAAACCAGCCCTGCAACCACTAAGCCACTAAATACTTCATCCGTAATAACCGGGGCTGAAAGAACACAGGTGTATATGCCGATGCTAAAAGGGAAAAAGATCGCTGTATTTGCCAACCAGACCAGTCTTATCAAAGGAACTCACCTGGTGGATACATTTATTAAAAGTGGCATCAACGTGGTGAAAATATTTGGCCCGGAGCATGGCTTTCGGGGCACTGCTGACGCAGGAGAGCACGTTGACAATGGCATCGACAAAAAAACGGGCCTGCCCGTTATCAGTTTATACGGCGACCATAAAAAACCAACCGCTAATGATTTAAAAGATGTGGATGCAGTTGTATTTGACATACAGGACGTGGGTGTTCGTTTTTATACATTTATATCTTCGCTTGAATATGTACTGGAAGCCTGTTTGGAAAATCATACGCCATTGATGATCTTAGACAGGCCCAACCCTAACCGCTTTTATATTGACGGACCTGTACTCGACAAAAAATTTAAGAGTTTTGTTGGTATGCAGCCTGTTCCAATTGTGTATGGAATGACGATCGGGGAATATGCACTAATGCTTACCGGTGAAAACTGGTTGAGTGAAAAAGCAAATAAAAACAACGCTTACAATATTACAACCGAACCAACAGTTGATACACCTTTTCACGTACAGGTTATCAAGTGCAAAAATTATGACCACAATACAAAATATGTTTTGCCTGTAAACCCTTCTCCCAATTTAAAAGAGATGCAGAGCATTTACCTCTATCCTTCCACTTGTTTTTTTGAAGGCACTGTAATGAGTGAAGGCCGTGGGACAGACAAACCGTTTCAGATCTTTGGGCATCCTTCATTGCCAAAAAAGCTATACAGTTTTACACCAAAGCCAAACGCCGGTGCCAAAAGCAGCAAATGTTTTTATAAAAAATGCTATGGCTGGAATGAAAGCGGTACCGCAGATGCGGTATTGAAAAAAGTAAACAATCAAATTCAGTTGAAATACCTGTTGAATGCATACAAAGCTTTTCCAGGCAAAGACAGTTTCTTTTTAAAAAATAATTTCTTTAATAAACTGGCAGGTAATGATGAACTGATGCAGCAAATTAAAGATGGCAAAACAGAAGCGGAAATAAGAGCCAGTTGGGAACCTGCATTGACGAATTTTAAAAAAATAAGGCAGAAATATTTACTGTACGAATAAACCTATAAGGTTTGCCGCCGGGCTTTTCGATGCTGCAAAACCTTATAGGTTTAAGCCGATATTATTTTACAAACACAATTTGTTCTTCTTTCAATAATGGCAAATGCTTAAACCGTAAAATAATATTGGCAACTGTTACCACATCTTTCTGGCAATAGGTTGCAATACGTTCCAAATCGTTTTCATTCCAATACACATGGCCCACCATACTGCCATCAATATCATCTTTGGGCGAAGGCACATTAAGTGCAGCAGCCAATAGTTTTAAAGAAGTATAATGTTTATAATCGCCAAAACGCCAGTATTGAAAAGTGTCCACCATGTTTGTTTCCCAGGGTTTCATGTTCTGAAAATCGAGATAAGTGGGAATAGACAAACTGTTTATAACAAACCTGCGGCATAGAAAAGGGATATCAAACTCTTTAATATTATGCCCCGTAAAGCTCCATTTGTTGTTTGCTGCTTCTAATTGACCGATGGTAGTAATAAAGTCCTGCAATAATTTTTTCTCATCATGCCCATACACAGATTTTACCCTTAACAGGTGGTCATTTCCCTTCTTTTTAAAATACGCCATACTAATGCAGACCACTTTGGAAAACTCCGCCATCACACCGGCACGCTGGGGATAATACTCACCTGCCGTTACGTTTTCAGGCAATGCATACTTTACTTTTTCTGCCCATAATTTTTGCCAGTCAGTATGCAACGCAGAAAAATCTTTTTGTTGGGAAACAGTTTCTATGTCAATAAATAGGAAATTTTCCAAAGGCATTTTTTCTATCATGGTTGGTTGTTTTAATAAAAATAAAAAAGGATTGCTGTAATTGCAATCCTTTCCGAATATTTATTAAAAATTTCTTTTAGAACGTAACCCCTAGAAATATTTGTATGGCCTGGTTGTGCCATGTTTCCTTATTGTCAATGCTGTTAATATTGGCAAGGCCATATTTATACCTGGCTCCAATATTTACAACTGGCAATTGTATCCACAAGCCGCCAATAGCACTCCAGTCGCTTCCATTGTAAATATTACCCCCGTTCTTCAGGCTATCCACCGTTTCGCTTAACCTTGCGCCAAAGGCAGGGCCAAACTGTAACTTTACATGTTTGCTTTCGCCTACATTAATATTTAAAAGCAATGGCACTTCTAAATAATTCAGCTTTGCTTTCTTCTGCCCTCCACCACTGAACAGATCATCGTAAATAATTGTAGCATCATCAGAAAACTCAGACGAAGACTGAACAAAATTCACTTCAGGTTGCAAACCAAAGCGGTTGCTAAAATTAAATTGAAGAAAACCACCCAACTGGTAATTGTAATTAAAGCCGGATTTGTAAGACTGACCGGTTATCCTATTGATATTCACCCCGGCCTTGGCGCCAAAGCGAAAAAAGCGTTCGCTGTCTGTCTGGTTCACATTTTTTTGTGCCACTAAAGGAAGAGCCAGCACTAACAGGGTAACGGAAAAAATACCTTTCATATTCATAAGAGTTTTATAAAGCCGGGCTAAAATTATACCAATAAACCCATCATTTGCCATGCCTCTGTTAAAATAATATTTTTTGCTGTGCCTGTTGCACTTAGCCGTTATATTTGTGTATTATTTATACCATCAAAAAAAGTTAAACAATGAAAAAATTAATTCTAGCCTGCACCCTTTTTGTTTTTGCAGCAGCAAACGTACATGCACAAGACCAGGAAAAACCAAAGGTTGAATTGAGCAAAGAGAAAAAAGCAGAACTGAAAAAAATGAAGGAAGAACATATTAATGCTTCATTTACTGAAATTGGCCTTAAAGAAGATCAGGCAAAACAAGCCCGGGAAATAATTCAGGCGGCCATGCAAAAAAGCAATGAGCTTAAAGCAGATAACACGATAAGTGATGATGATAAAAAAGCGAAAAAAGATGTTATTAATGATGAGAAAAATACAAAGCTGAAAGAACTATTAGGTGACAAATACAAAGAATGGCAGGCCATACGCAAAAAACAAAAAGCTGTAGAAGAAGAATTTGTGGCTGCAAATGGTAAAGGATAAGAAATCTTTTTTATAGTGAAATACCCCCGTTAACAGCGGGGGTATTTTTTTGCCCGGTAAAAAAATAAAAGAAAAATTTTGTGAAACCAAATGGTTACGTATATATTTGTGTAACCAAACGGTTACATTTAAAACAATTGAAATGAGAAGAGATGTTTTCCAGGCAATAGCCGACCCAACAAGAAGAAGAATTATTGGTATGGTGGCGCAACAGCCACTTAACCTGAATGCAGTGGCAGAAAATTTTAATGTAAGCCGGCCAGCTATTTCTAAACATATAAAAATTCTTACAGAGTGTGGGTTGATTGAAATAAAACAACAGGGCCGTGAGCGCTACTGTGAGGCTAAACTTGATAAACTGAATGATGTTTCTGTTTGGGTGGAACAATACCGCCAGTTCTGGGAACAGAAATTAGATGCCCTCGAAAATTATTTAAACGAATTGCAAAACAAAAAAACAAAAAGTCATGTCGCAAAAAAAAGGAAGTAGTACGGCAGATAGGGAACTCACTATCTCCCGTTTATTGAATGCACCAAGAGAATTAGTGTGGGAAGTATTCACCAATGCTGAACATATAAAAAACTGGTGGGGGCCAACCGGTTTTACCAACACTATATTTAAAATGGATGTAAAGCCTGGTGGTGAATGGAATCTTACTATGCACGGGCCAGATGGAACTGATTATAAAAATAAAAGTATCTATAAAGAAATCGTAAAACCCAAACGTATTGTATTTGACCATATAAGCTCACCAAAATTTACTACAACCATAACTTTTGAAGAACAAAATGGCAAAACATTACTAAACTGGCACATGCTGTTTGAAAGCAAAGAGCAATTTGAACAGGTAGTGAAAACATTTAAAGCAGATAAAGGCCTGAAACAAAACATCGTAAAACTGGAAGCGTATTTAAAAGCAAAATTTTCTTTACGAAAAAAATTAAAAACTACTACTGTAGCAAGGGTAACAACCTATCTTAATTTTCCTGGCAATACAGAAGTGGCATTTAAGTTTTACAAAAAAGTATTTGGCACTGAGTTCAGTGGAAAAGGTTTACAACGCTTTGGCGATATACCTGCTGAGGCCGGGCACCCTCCTGTTCCGGATAATATAAAAAAGATGGTGCTGCATGTTGAACTACCTATTCTTGGTGGCCATGTTTTAATGGCAACTGATGCTCCAAAAGAAATGGGATTTACTCTTACTTCGGGAAATAACATGCACATCTGTGTTGAGCCAGAAACAAGAAAAGAAACAAAAAGGTTATTTGATGCTCTTTCAAAAGATGGCAACATCACCATGCCTTTAGAAGATATGTTCTTTGGGGCATACTTTGGTGAATGCACCGATAAGTTTGGCATAAACTGGATGTTCAACCATATTAACAGGTAAACCATCATTTAAAATCATATATGACATGAACCAGAAAAAAATAACCATTCTCTACTGGGTATTTACCATTTTGTTCGCCGCACTTATGACAATGTCTGCCATACCAAATGCGATGGTGAATGAAGACTCAGTAAAATTTTTACATGATATGCTTGGCTACCCGGTTTACTTTATTCCATTTATTGGCGTTGTAAAGATCATCGGTTCAATTGCCATTCTCATTCCCGGCTTGTATAAAATAAAAGAATGGGCTTATGCTGGTTTATTCTTTGATCTGCTGGGTGCTGTTTATTCAGCAATTGCAATATCAAAAGCAGTTGATCCGCAAATGCTGTTTATGCTGGTGTGGATAGTACCCGGAATGTTATCATACTATTTCTGGAACAGGAAAAACAAATTCAATAAATAAAAAGTATAGCCATGTCAATCACAACAACATTTACAGAAGGCAAAACACTTACTGTAAAAAGAACATTGAATGCGCCAAGAGAATTAGTTTGGGAAGTATGGACAAAACCTGAACACATTGTGCAATGGTGGGGACCGGTTGGCTTTACCACTACCAGCCAGCAAATGGATATGCAGGCTGGCGGCAACTGGCGCTTTATAATGCATGGGCCTGACGGCATGGACTACCCCAACAAAATTATTTTTATTGAAGTAATAAAACCAGGAAAGCTTGTTTACCGTCATTCAGGAGATGATGATACAGAGCCGGTAAACTTTCATGTAACGGTAACATTTGAAGCTGATGGCAACAGGACGCAACTTACCATGCAGTCAATATTCAGCTCTGCAGAAGAACTGGAAAGAGTGAACAAAGTATATGGCGCTATACAAGGCGGCATTGATACGGTGAACAGGTTGGATGAATACCTGGTGAATATTAAAACAGGTTACCAAACTGGTTTTACAGTGCATACCACTGCAGAAAGTATTTTTTTATCTCTTACAACAAAGATCAATGAATGGTGGACAAATGAAATGGAAGGAACGGCATTCAACTCCAATGATATATTCACTGTAAGGTTTGGTAATACTTTTAAAACATTCCAGGTAGAAGAAATGATCCCAAATAAAAAGATCATCTGGAAATGTATTGCTGCATACATTGATGTAACAGAAATCGAAAACAAAAGTGAATGGCTTGAAACAAAGATCATCTGGGAAATTATACAAACTGCTGAAGCCACTCAGTTGAATATGATACACTATGGGCTCACTCCATCTTTTGATTGTTATGATATTTGCGAAAAAGGATGGATAAAATTTATAAACAGCTTGAAGAATTTACTAACTACAGGTAAAGGAATGCCATATAAAAAAGTGGAAAGCATCACCGCATAAAATTAAGAACATGAATGCACAACCTTTTACTATTGAAAGAATATACAATGCACCGATCGATAAAGTATGGAACGCAATAACCGATAAAGATGCCATGAAGAAATGGTATTTTGACCTGGCAGAATTTAACCCGGAAGTTGGTTTTGAATTCCAGTTTTACGGAAAAGGAAAAGAAGGTGAAGAATATTTGCACCTGTGCAAAATAACAGCCGTTGTTAAAGAAAAGAAACTACAATACAGCTGGAGATATGACGGCTATGAAGGAATTTCTTATGTAACGTTTGAGTTATTTGCAGAAGCCGATAAAACAAGAATAAAGCTAACACACGAAGGCCTGGAAACATTCCCTGCAACAGCTAATAACGCATTTGCAAAAGAAAACTTTGCAGAAGGCTGGACATACCTGGTTGGAACCGGTTTAAAAGAATTTGTAGAATCGTAACAACTGTTTTTACGGCTTTTTACGAAAAATTAAACACAATACAATTCTGCCATTATTATAAAATAATTGAAATAAATTATTTCTTAAATAATACTTAAAGTCGTTTTTGCTATTTTTGCTTTGCTTGATGAACCTTATTTTTGCACAATAAAATGAAAAGCAAAAGCATCAAATATATCATTGCATTATTCTTCCTCTTTCTCTTTATAATGAAGGGAGCAATGCCTTTGTTGCATGCCGTTGTTTCCGAAAAAGATGTTGTTGAAATGGTTGCTGAGATGGAAAATGAGGAAAGCAAAAAATCTACCCGCCAAATAGCTGAAATTGGCATGCACGAATTATATACCCCTCTTAATTATTTCACTGATCTCAATGGCAGTGAAGTGATGCCGCCATCTATAATACCATCATGGCAAAACACTGTTTACAAACAAAAAGTATTTATTGCCATACCTACCCCACCTCCCAAACAGGCATAAGTTCACTCATTTTATTATGTATTTTTTTTGATGCAGGCTGTTGCCAGCTTCCTGCTAATTCTATAACTATTAAACAATAAATTATGATACAGTTTAAAAATTTTACGATCACTGCCATTGCATTTTTTGGAATGATCTTATTTTCTAGCAATGCAGTTGCACAACAGATAAGTGATAATGAAATAAAGAAAAATATCACTGCTATTGATAATGCCCTCAACAGGTTGGTTAAGCTTGAACCAAAGTCGTTTACTTATGACAACTCAAAGTATAACTACCTGTCGCTTGAGACGGGAAAGCAATACGGTTTTATTACAGAAGATATTGCACAAACATTCCCGGAGCTGGTGGATGAAAAAAGTGTACAGTATATGTTTGGTAAAAATGTGTACCGCACTGCCAAAGTAAAAATGGTTGACGGCGTTAGCCTTATACCTGTATTAGTAGCTTCTATTAAAGAGCAACAATTGCAGATACAACAATTGAAACAGGAAATTGAAGCGTTGAAAAATAGTAAAGTCGTTGTGGTGAATTAATATGGAAAGTGTATTTACTGGAAAGCCTGTTGCTGAGCAACAGGCTTTGTTTTATAACAGAAAAAGGAATTATATTTTTTTAAACGTCAGGGTTTTATCAGTGGTGTGAATATTAAGCAAGTTGCCTGCAGCAAAACTGTACTGCTGTGTTTTAATGATATTATTTACAAATAAAATTCCCCCAGGGCTCTTCGCCTACTTTTGTCATCATCAAAAAATTAATACTCATTGATTGGTCTGTCCCTGTTGAAAAAGGGCTGTTATCAATAAGGTTCGCCGGTGTGTGGCCGTTAAAAGTACCAGCGGTTGTACTGGTAGAAGTAAAAGTAATTTCTATATCTCTTTGCAAAGAAGCTGGTTTCGTTGTTATTAAACCAGAGGCCTTGTCTTTTACAATTATCATCCGCCACTTCCCATCCAACGATGTTGCTGTAGGGCCAGGGGAAGCGTCTTTTTTACAGGAAATTTGTATTAAGCTGGTTAGCGCAGCAAGGAAAAGTATCTTTCTCATATATAGTTGTTTGAAAGATGACAGTTATTTGTTTGAGAATGTTGCATAATAGTAATTATGTCGTTGGTAAGAGACCAGACGACGGCTCCATGAATGTTGAAGTGGGCTTGCGGATGGATTGGGAACAAAATCTAAGACTGAGGACGGAATTAATTTTTTTAATACTTTGAAATACAACGTAAAAACTTTTACTTTGCATTTCAAAGTGCTTTTATTTATTATAAAAAATAGCAGTATGAAGATTTCAAGAAAAAAATTTGTCATTGTTTTCCTTATTTCAGCGTTTGTCTTTCAATTTATTTCTAATTCAGTTTTAGGACCTGAAGTCGGGCTCTTTCCTAATAATGGTGAATGGTTCCCTGGGAGTGAATCACCAATAGGCTGGAAAAAGAATCTTTCTGCAATACTATACCCTATTAAATTTGTTTTGATTCAGCCATTGTCCTTTTTAGGAAAAGATGCAGATCCTGCCCCACCTGTTTTGCTTTTTGCATTTGCTCTTTACTGGACTGCCCTTGCTTTAGTTCTTCATTTTTTATTCAGCATATTATTCAAGCGTAAAAAAACATGAGTGCAAATATTATCTGCATTATCAGCAAAAAAAAGTAAATAGAAATATACTGTTAAGCAAACGCTTTTACTTAGCAAGATAATAGTTATTTATTACGTTGGTCTGAGACCAGAAACAGCGTTCATGAATATTTTAGTGGGCTTCGGGATGGATTTGGTAACACCACAGTGGCGGAAAGAAGCTAAAGGGGCTTTTTACTTTATATACTCAAAATCAAATTCACTTTCAAGCATTTTAGAAAAACTAAGAATATCTGATGCTTGCTTTACATTAATTGTGTCATACTCTGGATTACCATAGCCACTTATAAAATACTTACCATTATCAGTTAGTTCAAAATCATAAGAAATTCCATCCCCGCCTCCACGACCTCTTTCTTCCTGAGATTTTACAAAAGGAATTATACCAAAATTATCCATACAAGTATTAAACGTATCCCAACCTGATTTTGTCCAGAATCTTTATAGTAGTCATTTTTCTTTGATAGTCTACAAGATGATATGTCATTACTTCTGCGGTCCATTTTTGTTCCAGGCGTTTAATTATTACAATATTACGCCTGACTGCCATTGAATGTCCAAGCCATACTCTCAATTGATAATCTTTGTACCCAGAATCAATCTTATCCAGATTAGCTGCACGGGAAATTCTACTAATATAACTAAGCCACGCTGTATCTTGATTATAATAGGTTCGAATAGAATCCCCAATAGCTATGTCTTCAGAATTAAAGCTATCTGATGACTTCGTGTTACATGATGACAAAAAAATGATTCCAACAAAAATGAATATCACATATTTACGCATGCAAATATTTTTAATGTAAAATACTAATAAATATTCTTTCAGATTATATAAACCCCAAAAGCTTCTATAAAAGCTAAATAAAGAAACCTGTACAAGAGTGCGATGCCAATGCAGCCCAACAGTATTACTAAGGCTGGTAACAAATCAAAAACACAAGCCCCCAATTTGCATTGGGGGCTTAACACACACTATAATTAACAAACAATCGTTCCGATTTTTGAATCGATATCTTAATCCGGTTTCTTTCCTTCTAAAAATGTATTGATGGTACTTATTTCTGCCTGGTTGTTTTCGTCTGTCTTTACCTGGTAGTTACTGTAGAAGCTTTCCACATCAGCAAGGGAATTGTGCAACTCCATGTTGCGGCGAAGGTAGGCCGGCACAGACTCAAACTCGTTATTGGGATCCGCCGCATTAATATTGAATGACAAATTACGCAGCTTGGCGATCCTGTCAGCCGCCCGGCGCCTTAATTCTTCTGATTCGTCCTGCACAGCAGGCTCCTCAACAGAAGACATTGAAAGTGGGTGCTGGGTTTGAGGTGCAATTGGCTTTTCCTCCGCC
>JAZKGV010000005.1:0-12571 GCA_040385725.1 Bacteroidota bacterium
TTCACGAAGTCTGGTACTAAGTGTGAACCCAACACCAACATTAACCGGCGCAACCCAACAGGCAACTGTGTGCCCGGGCTCGTCAGCACAAATAAATTTGACAGGGCTAGTGCCAAACAATATTATTACAGTTAGTTATACCATTAATGCAGGGCCGGTACAAACAGTTACAAATATATCTGTAAGTGCAGGTGGCACAGCTAATTTTACCACAGTGGGATTGACGTTTGCTAATAATGGACAAACATTGCAAATTACTGGTGTTACAATCACCAGTGCTTTGCCGAACTGTTCTCAATCATTTACAAGAAATGTAACATTGAGTGTTAACCCGGCACCATCATTAAACAGTTCTTTATCGCCATCAACTATTTGCAGCGGTTCTATATTCAGTTATGTACCTGGAAGTTCATTGCCAGGTGCTTCGTTTAACTGGTCAAGATCAACCATTCCAGGAATAAGCCAGCCAGCAAATAGTGGCAGCGGTACCATTAGTGAAACACTTACTAATACAACATCATCACCCGTAGTTGTAACATTTGTTGTAACCACTACTGCTAATGGCTGTAATAATTCACCCGGAGAAAATGTGGTGCTTACTGTAAATCCTGCTCCATCATTAAGTACAGTTTCACAGGCTGCCACGGTTTGTTCAGGTACGGGTGGTACTATTAATTTAACAGGATTGATACCAGGCAGTACTTCTACTATATTCTATTCAATTAATGGTATATCACAGCCGTCAGTAGCTGGTGTGGTAAGCAATGGAAGCGGCAACGCCAGCTTTACAAGTGCTAACCTTACTGCCGCAAACAATGGACAGGTATTGAGGGTGACAGGTGTTTCCACCACCAGCAATTCGCCTACCTGCGCAAGAACGTTCAGCATTATTACATTGCTGAGTGTAAATGCCAGCCCAACATTATCAGGGGCATCGCAAGCCACACCTGTATGTTTAAGTGGACCGGCAACTATCAATATAGCAGGGCTTGTAGCTAACAGTACAAACAATACTATTAATTATACAATAAATGGAGTGGCACAAACACCTGTTACAGGTGTAAATGCCAATGGCAGCGGAGTCGCAAGCTTTAACACAAGTGCATTAACTGTGGCAAATAATGGACAGACATTGCAGGTAACAGGCATTACAAATGGAACCTGTTCACAAAGCTTTACCCAAAACGTTACCCTTTCTGTAGGAACTATCAATACATGGCTGGGTGTAAACACCAACTGGTTTGATCCTGCAAACTGGTGTGCTGGTATTCCTACGTCAACAACAGATGTGTTAATACCTGGCAGCCTTTCATTCTATCCATTGGTAAACTCGGGTGTACCAACAGTAAGGAATATTACTATACAGGCTACGGCATCAGTAACCGTTAGTAATGCCAAAATGCAGGTTGCAGGTAGCATTACCAATGCCGGAACATTTAATGCCACAACAGGTACAATTGAACTGAATGGTATTTCAGGCACACAAAGTATCAGTGGCAGCACTTTTGTAAACAGAACACTGGATGGATTGATAATTTCTAATACAGCAGGTGTAAATGTTTCCAATGCAGTTAATGATACGCTGAACATAGCAGATTCACTTGCGTTTGGAAACGTAAGTAATACAGTATTGAATACAGGAGATAATATCACATTGCTTTCAAGGGCTGCAAAAACCGCAAGGGTGGCAAATATTACTAACGGTGGCGCTAACAGTGGAAACAGCTTTACAGGAAAAGTTATCCTGGAAAGATATATTCCTGAACAGCGTGCCTGGAGGATGATGACAGTGCCATTACAACAGGCCGGCTCACAAACATTCAATGTCTCATGGCAGGAAGGTGCAGTGAACCCGGATTATGTATATGCAAACCGCATTGATCCACATCCTGGTTATGGTATGTTGATAACAGGCCCAACTGCGGCTGTTGGTTTTGATCCATCGCCAATGAATAATTATTCTGTGCAGCACTTCAATCCGCTTACATTGGCATGGGCTGGCATACCTAATACACTTACAGCCAAAGTAACAGACTCTACGGGCTATATGGTATTTGTACGTGGAGACAGGGCTACACAGATCTATCTCAATACTGCGGCACCAACAAGCAACACTATTTTAAGAACAAGTGGGTTGTTAAAAACCAATCTTCAAACTGTAACGGTTCCTGCTGCTGTGGGTGCATACAGCCTTGTAGGTAATCCATACGCATCATCTATTGACCTTCGCAACATTTCTACCACCGGTGGTGTAAGTGGAGTGAATTATGTGGTGTGGGATCCCTCACTAACAGGGGGCAGTGGTGTAGGTGCGTATCAATACTTAACAAGAAGCGGTGGGCCAGGTACAGATTACCTGGTATTCCCCGGAAACAGTGGGCCGGGTGGTGGCAGCTATGGTGCAGCGTTTAGCATAAATAATAATATACAAAGCAGCCAGGCATTTTTAGTGCAGAATGGAGGTGCTGGTACCATCAGTGTAAATGAAAATGCGAAGATCGTACCTACTACAAGTGCTGTGTTCAGGCCGATGGTGCCAACAACTAATCCTGTTCAGTTTGGATATATCAGCACCTTGCTGCTGTATGAAAATGGCAACATTGATTCATTGCAATTGGTAGATGGTGCTTTGATGATGTACAGGAATGATTATTCCAATGACATTGACCTGGAAGATGCCAAAAAGATGAGCAACTTCTCTTCAGAAAATTTTGGAGTGAGCAGTAATGGACAATGGATGCAGATCGAAAAAAGAAATGGCATTCAGCCAGCTGATACGATTTTCTTTAAAGCAAAATCTTACAGGGTAAGAGATTACCAGTTGAAGATCGAGGCGGCTAATATTGATGAAACCGGGTTGTCAGCATTTTTGGAAGATAAATACTTGCAAACTTCTACGCCGGTTAGTTTGAGTGGTACAACTGTTTACAGGTTTAAAGTAACTGTTGATACCGGTGCATGGAAGCCAGACCGTTTCAGGATAGTATTTAAACAAAATGTTGTGTTACCGGTTACATTCTCATCAGTAAAAGCATACCGCAATAACAATTACATTAATGTTGATTGGAAAACAGAGCATGAATTGTCAATAGCAAATTATGAAGTGGAGAGATCAACAGACGGGGTTCGCTTTACAAAAGTTTATACAGAAACGAATGTGGTAAACAACGATAGGGGAGCGGCTTATAGCTGGGTTGATAAAGATCCGGTGAAAGGTTTTAACTTCTATCGTATAAAAAGTACGGAAGTAAATGGTGCTGTTAAATATACAACTGTTGTAAAAGTGCTGTTTGAAAATACAACACCAGCTATCACTCTTTATCCAAACCCATTGGTTGATGGAACATTCAACCTGTACTTTGTGAATGAAGCAAGTGGTGAATATAAATTCCGTTTGCTGAACAGTGCAGGCCAATTGATCGATGCCGGTAAAATAAATCATACGGCTACTTCGCCAAGAGAAACATTTAAACCCAAACAGCAATTGCTGCAGGGTAATTATATTCTTGAAATAACAAAACCTGATGGAACAAAACAAGCCATCAGCGCAATGTATTAACCACCTGTGTTTAACCAAATAGAAAGCGCTGCTATTTACATAGCGGCGTTTTTTTATTACGAAGGTTTTGTAAGTAATGGCTGGGCAAACAACTGTTTTATTTCACCGTCATTTCTTTTCTTATCCTGCTTAAAGAAGTATCTGTAATGCCCAGGTAAGAAGCAATATGTTTTAATGGTGCATATTGAAGAATTTCAGGGTTTGCCTGTAGCAGTTGTGTATAACGTTGTTCTGCTGTTTCTGTAATTGTGTTCAGCATCCTGTTTTTTAAAGCAGCAAACCCCTTTACCAATACAGATCTTCCAAAATCCCTGAACTCCGGCATAGAATGAAAGAGCCCGTTTAATTGCTCGTAATTGATGTGCCAGCCTTCACAGTCTGTAAGGGCCTGTATGTTTTCTTTGCTTCTTGTACGGTTGAAAAATGATGATACTTCGAATACAACCTGCCCGCCACTATAAAAATTAGTTGTTACTTCCCTGCCTTCAGTATCATGAGCAAATGCCCTCATAAATCCTGATTGCAGAAAAATATAATTATCACATATTTTTCCTTCAGTAAGTAAGAAGTTATTTTTTTCAATTGTTTTATGAGAAAATGTTGCAGCAATGCTTTCTGCAGAGGATGGTGATACAAGATTACTGCTTATAAAAAAACGAACAAGAGGTGAAGGATGCATTGGCTTAAGTATAAGATGTATGATGAAGTTACATCATATTCATAAAAAAAGAGGCTGTATTTCTACAGCCCCTTCTATTTTTCCTTAACCAGCACATTTATTCTTCTTCTAATGAAATAGGATAGTCATACAACGCATCATAGCCGGGATAAAAGCCGCTTACTGTAATTGACTTTGCATCACCAATAACTTTGCTTAGTTCTTCCTTACTTTTTACATCCTTGTCGTTTACTTTAATAATGATAAAACCATCTCTCATTCTTGTTTGATCTTTTAAAGCGCCATCAGTTATTTTCTTTACTATCACGCCGCCTCCCACGCCATATTCTTTTGCTTTTTTAGCGTCGAGGCTCACAAAGTCAGCGCCCAGTTTTGATAAAGCAGCGTTGTCAACTTTTACAATATCAAAATTGCCCATCTTGTTTTTAAGCGTAGCAGAAATATTGGCATCCTTACCATTTCTTGAATACACAATATTTATTTTATCGCCGGGTTTGTAACGGGTTACCAGTTCCTGTAATTCAGAAGGAACAACAACCGCAGTGCCATTTACACTTTTAATAATGTCGCCTTTCTTTAAACCTGCATCTTGTGCAGCACTGCCGGTGGCAACATCTGTTATGACCAAGCCTTCACCCGTATAAGTAATGTTCAATTTTTCTTTTTGTTCTTCAGGTATATCGTTTGTGTTTACTGTTGATACGCCAAGAAAGCCTCTTTGTACATTGCCATACTTTATCAGGTCGTCAACAACTTTTTTTACAATATTAACCGGTATGGCATAAGAGTAACCTGAATAATAACCTGTTGGGGATGCTATGGCAGAGTTGATACCGATAAGGATCCCATCTGTATTGATCAAAGCGCCACCACTATTACCCTGGTTTACCGCAGCATCTGTTTGAATAAATGATTCTACGGGAGAGTTGTTCTTTGTTCCCTTGTTCAATCCAAGGCTTCTTGCTTTGGCACTTATAATGCCCGCAGTTACTGTAGTTTCAAGATTTAAAGGATAACCAATTGCCAGTACCCATTGGCCAATCTTTGCCTCATCAGAATTACCGTAGAGTAAGAACGGCAAAGCAGCAGCCTCAATTTTTATCACTGCCAGGTCATACGCAGGATCGGTACCGATCACTTTTGCCTTGTATATTTTTTTATTATGGAGTGTTACTGTTATTTCATCAGCACTTTCCACCACGTGGTTGTTGGTGACTATATAACCATCATTACTGATGATAACTCCGGAACCGGAAGCCCTTTGCTCTGGAATATAACTTGGCCCCCTGTTAAAAAACTGGTTAAAGAGATCGTCATTAAAGAAATCACTAAAGGGATTTTGCTGCCTTGGCAGGTTGTTGCTTACCTGCTTGGCATTTGTTTTTGTTTTTATATGCACCACAGCCGGCAATGCCGCAGCAGCGGGCTGTGTAAAATCAACCGCCCCTGGTGGCAGGTTTGCATTCTCATTAAACTTTGCCAATTTGTAGTTAGATGGTATATCCCCGTTTTGCTGGCCGGCATACATGCTGTTCTTCATAATTTTTCCATAGCCCCACAAAACGGCAAAAGCGGTAACAGCGCTGATAGCAACTGTCGATAATACTTGCTTTAATTTCATCTGTTGTAATTTTTATTTGTTCTGAATTTTTACAGGTTCTATATTCTCAATTTTTGTGCCTGCTGGTACAAAGTAACGTTGCACTGACAAAATGTAATTTACCACCGGGCACCTTTAACAATTAATTAGTAAGGCTTTCGTAGATTGACTATAAAGTTAGCAAAAACTGCATGGTATCCACACCGTCTGCATAATCCATCAATCCAGGTGTTTGAGCTTTTCCAAAAGGAATATCTTTTCCGGCAATACACTGCACATCAGTATTGTTTTTAAGTGATTGTAATACAGTGTTTACATCATTATAAAAACTATAATTAAGCTGGCTGATGGGAGAGAAGAGTTGTTCATTTTCCACCACCAGTGTTGCTTCATCCGTCATGTAAAACTTATTGTTCAATATATGCAGGCTCAAATTATAATCGTAATTATTCCGGTATTTGTTGTGGTCCGCAAAATATTTATATTGATGAAACGATTTGAGCAGCGGCACAAAATCATATTCTTCCGGCACATAAATTTTTGTGACATTTCTGCAACCCAGGCCAAAAAAAGCATGGATATCGTCTGACAATTTTTCCAGTTCTTCCGTGCTTTCATTTCCATTGATAATAGCTACGGAAGTTCTGTTGCGGCGGATGATGCTGGGGTATTTGGAAAAATAAAAATCAAAATAAACAGCACTATTGTTACTGCCAGTGGCTATGTAAGCATCACAACCCTTTAGCATTGGGGCAAAGCTTACCTGGTTTTGTACTGTTACTTCCCAACTATACATTTTTTGAACAAGGTGTTTTAATAGTACCTCATCTTTAGATGACAGCTTTATTGTTTGGGTATGCCCCGTTATAAATACTGAAAGAAAATCATGAAAACCTACCAACGGGATATTGCCCGCCATCACCACACCCACATTTTTTGGGTTGATGGTATCATCAATATGATAATGCTTCACCCAGGTGGCTAATTTTTTTTCATCCAGAAATTCATCCACAATATTTTGTACCGCAAGGTCAATAAATTCAGGTGTAAACCATCCATTTGCGAAAGTCGCTTGCTGTTTAGCCTCCTGCCATCCGGCATCGTTTTCGTTTAAATATTTCTTTAGTTCTTTTAATAACTCAATCCGATTTTGTAATTTCATCCTGATAAACTTAATTTGTAAAACAAAATTCGCATTTCCCTCATTCTAAATCAAAACAAATGGCTATTAAGATTACAGATGAATGTATTAATTGCGGCGCCTGCGAACCAGAGTGCCCTAACAATGCAATTTATGAAGGTGGCGTTGAATGGGCTATTTCTGATGGCACCACAGTAAAAGGAACCTTTACATTATTAGATGGAAGCACTGTTGACAGTGATGCAAGACAGGCGCCAGTTAGTAACGACATGTATTATATTACACCAAACAAATGTACCGAGTGCCAGGGCTTTCATGAAGAGCCACAGTGTGCAGCGGTTTGCCCGGTAGATTGCTGTGTGCCTGATGAAATGTATGTAGAAACAGTAGATCAGTTGATGGCAAAGAAAGCGGCAATGCATATTTAATTGCCGGCAGTATAAACGATTTAACGAAGCCTGTAAAAAGGCTATTACAAGCAGGTGATATTTCCTGCATTATGGCGAGGGTATTTTACAATACTTTCGCCTTTTTTGTTTTGAGGAAAGGCTATCTTTAACCATATTTGCTTTGTATGAATAAACTTTTACTTTTCACTTTTACTTTTTTGCTTTTCATCTCCTGCCGGTTTAAATCCAAAAAGGAAGATATTAAGGATGATGTTAACATCGCCAGCAAGATAGATATGATGGAGGCGGACAGGGATTTTTCTGCCATGAGTGAGAAGGAAGGTTTGCGGCTTGCCTATACAGAATTTATAGACAGTAATGGTGTTTTACTAAGGCCGGGCTCTTTGCCAATGGCAGGTGGCGATGCGATGGATTTTCTTACACAGAGTAACGATACTTCCATAACAATGACATGGGATCCAAAGGATGCGATGCTTTCTGCTTCAGGCGATCTGGGTTATACCTATGGCGTATATTCCCTAAAGGCAAACAATGCAGACACGGTTATTTATGGCTCTTATGTAACCATCTGGAAGCGCCAGCAAAATGGCAAATGGAAGTTTGTGCTGCAATCGGGTAATGAAGGGGTGGAATAAGGGGAAATAGAAAGGGTAAATAACTTTTTTAACTTCTCACTTTCAATTATCAATTTTCAACTTTCAATTAATTTCCTTTCTTTGCTTAAACATATCTTTTAAACTCGGATGAAGAAAACAATTGCCCTCGTTACCGGTGGATATTCAGGAGAATCTGTTATCTCTTATAAAACGGCTGCCACCATTGAGCAGAATATTGATACAGAAAAATGGAACTACTATCTCATTGATATAAACCCCGAGGGCTGGTTTTATACTACTGCTTCCGGTGAAAAAATGGCAGTTGATAAAAACGATTTTTCAATCAGCATTGCTGGCAATAAAATTTTATTTGATGCCGTATTGATCGCTTTGCATGGCACACCCGGCGAAGATGGAAAACTGCAGGGTTATTTTGACTGTCTTAATATTCCTTATACATCCTGTGATGCCGCTACATCGGCCTTAACGTTTAATAAAAGGTTTACCGTGGCAGTAGCGGGTGCCAGTGGCATAAATGTTGCCAACTCTGTATTGCTGATAAAGGATCAATTTACGAGTGCAGATGAAAATGTAAAGCATTTAAAATTCCCGGTATTTGTAAAACCAAACAATGGAGGCAGCAGTATTGGTATGAGCAAGGTAAACAGCCATACGGAAGAACTGGGGCAGGCTGTAACAAAAGCTTTTAAAGAAGATACACAGGTATTAATTGAAGAATATATTAAGGGAAGAGAGTTTACTATTGGGGTTTTAAAACGAAAGGAAACATCATCACTTTACCGATGACAGAAGTGATAAGCAAAAAAGAATTTTTTGATTACGAAGCAAAATACCAGGGCGCCAGTGAAGAGGTAACGCCGGCAAAAGTGGATGAGGGTATTGCAGAGCAAATAAGGGCTGCTGCAAAAAAAGCTTACAGTACATTCAATTGCCGTGGCGTGGTGAGGATCGATTTTATTTATGATGAAGCGGCAGGCAAACCATTTATGCTGGAAATAAATACAGTGCCGGGACAAAGTGAAGCCAGCATTGTGCCACAGCAGGTAAAGGCAATGGGCTGGACGCTGAAAGATTTTTACAGTGCTTTAATAGAAGAGTGTTTTAATTAATTGTTGCATTGTTATATTGTTTAATTGTTGTTGTGATACTGATAGGTAAAAGCTCTTTTCAACAATTTAACCATTCAACAGTTTAGCCATTCAACAATTTAACCATACAGCTATTTAACAATAAAGAATGTTCAAATTCATAACACACCGTTCGTTCTTGGTAAACCTGCTGGCAGCAGCAGCGCTGGGCTTTTTAATTATCTTTTTGATACTGCAATTGCTGGGCTGGATAACCAAACATGGTGAATACCTTACTGTTCCTGCTGTAACGGGCAAGACCACAAACGAGGCTATAAAATTTTTAGAAGAAAAAGGCTTTGAAGTGGTGATTGCCGATTCGGTATATACAGATACGGTGAAACGTGGCACTGTGATAAAACAATTACCCGATGCCAACTCAACCGTAAAAATTAACCGCACTGTTTTTATTACCGTTAACCGCTATGTACCACCCATGATCGTGATGCCATCACTGGAAGGTAAAAATTTTAATTACGTGATGGATATTTTGCACCGTAACCATTTGCAACTGGGTGATACAAGTTTTGTTTTTGATTTTATGAAGGGAACAATAATGGAAATGCGTTATAAGGGCCAAAGGATACAGGCTGGCAGCAAAATACAATGGGGAAGTAAGATTGACCTGGTAATATCAGGCGGCCTTGACGAATCAACCAATAAGGCAGTACCTGAGTTTTATGGCAAAACTTATGGTGAAATAAAAGCTGAATTAGACAGCCTGGGTGTGCTGGTAACAATTGTGGCGCCAGGTGTTACAGATACGATGAGTGCGTACGTTTCCAGGCAGATGCCGCCGCACAGGGATGTAAATAATAATTTGCAATACATTAAACCCGGCATGGTGATGGATATCATCCTTCAGGCTAGTAAACCTGCCGACTCAACATTAAAATATTAAAATAGTATGACCACAATTACTGCAGAAGAAGTAAAGCAAAGATTAGAAGCTGGTGAAAAATTAAACATTATTGATGTAAGGGAACCGCATGAAAATGCTGAATTTAATATTGGCGGCTTACTGTTGCCGTTAGGCAAAGTCCAAACGATGCAGGTAGAAGAACTGGAAGAGTTGAAAGACGAAGAATTAATTATTTACTGCCGCAGCGGCAACAGGAGCGGACAGGCATGCGCCATACTGGATACATTGGGTTTTAAGAATACAAAAAACCTGGTGGGAGGGATGTTGAACTGGAGAGAGGCGTTTAAGGTGTAAAATGTTTTATGGATTTTGTGTGCAGCCATTGCTACAGAATTATCTACTTTGTATTTCGAAAGTCCTCCGCCCATTTAATAATATCTGTGTTATCAGCTGAGAAAATAATCAGGGAACTGTCTCCAATGTTTTGTCCACTTTTTTGATACAAATGCCTCGTTAGTTTTTTGTTCCTGAACTGTACGTTAAAGAAGGAATATGTAGTACCTCTTCCCAGTTTATGAATATCGCTGATAATGATTTTTTGAGTTTGTCCAAATTGTGTTAGTTGGTTCAATTCGTACATTTTAATGAAATTAACCAGGCACTGATCCCAACTATAGAAGTTACAATTACAATAATTAAAAAAATCCATGCCTTCTTACCAGCATTAGCAGTTTGAGATTTTAATTTTTTAAACTTCTCTTTATTAAATAAAATTGATAAGCTTAAACTTTGGGTTGAAGGATAAAGTAGATTTGTTAGTTCTATAATAAGTTTAATTAAAAAATAAGACGAGAGTATAAATCCTCCAAACGCAAGCCACCTGGTTAATTCCTGCGCCCAATAAAACTTGAATAAAACGAAAAGCCCGGCAATTATTAATAAAAAATAAACTGCTATTTTTTGAGTGACTCTAGCCATAGCTTTTATATCGTTATTACTACTTTTCCTTTGTGCTCTGCCTTACCAAAAAGCCTGAATGCTTCAGCAAACCCGTTTAGTTTGTAAGGACCATCTATAACAGGCTTTATTTTGCCAGCTTCGAAAAGTTCATTTATATACAATAGGTCCTTGTTTGTCTTCAGAGCAACGATACGGATGTGCTTTTTATGGATCATCGAAATTAATGGCCCCAGTATCAAAGCCTGGAAAAGCCGGCTCATGGAACCTCCAACTGTTACGTACATTCCACCTGGATTCAATGCACGGGCATAGTCAAACATCGAACGATTTGTCTTAACATCAAGTATCAGGTCATAACACTGGCCATTTTTAGTAAAATCCTCCTTTGTATAATCAATTACATGATCAAAGCCTATTGATCGCAGCATATCCAGTTTGCCCGTACTGTCAACCGCAGTTATTTCAGCCCCGTATAATTTTGCGATCTGCACGGCAAAAGTACCAACGCCTCCACCTGCACCATTGATCAATAGCTTTTGCTTCCGCGGCTGAGCGGAATGAATTTTTCCTTTATCTATTAAGCCCTGTACCGCAAGCATGGCCGCCTGTGGTATTGCAGCTGCTTCTTCGAAACTCATGGCTGCAGGTTTCAACGCTAATGATCTTTCACGGGCACAGGTGTACTCAGCGAAACCTCCCCAATAACCGCTCAGGTCACCATATACATCATCCCCGGTTTTAAAGCTTGTTACATTTTTACCAATAGCTTCAATTCGTCCCGCTATATCGGAGCCAAGTATTTTTCTTTTTGGTTTCAGAAGACCGTTTAGTAAACGATTTACGAAGTCACCCTCCAGAAGGCCAAAATCCCAATCATTTATAGATACCGCATGAACTTTGATCAGTACCTCATCGTCCTTCGGAGAAGGTTTATCAATTTCTTTGAGCTGCAGCACTTCAGGGCCTCCGTATTTTGTATAAACAATTGCCTTCAATTTACAATGTCTTTTTAAATCAGTGAGAGTATAAAATTTCGAATGTTTTATTAGCGTTCGCATACCACAATACTGAATTTTATAAATAACTCAACCACCACCTATCCTTGTGATCCATTTTATAATTATCAAATTTTTTACACACTGGGTACACTAATAAAATTATGCCAACCCAAACCAGGTAAACAAACCATAGCCTGAAACCATACCCCCGCAATATGGGCTTAAATAACCAGTCCGCAGTAATCATTTTCTGCCATCCAAATCCTGAAATTTCCGCAGCAATCAAAGCAAAAAAATGTATCAGGTAAATATGAATGATGTAATAAAAAAATGGAACCCGTCCGAAAGTGCTAAAGAACGAAATCATTCTGCCTTTTAAGTTTTCACTATTTGCCAGGAAAATTAATGCAGGCCCTAAAGTCATTAATAAAAATAAAAGTGAAGCAGGGTACTTTTGAACATTCATAAATGACATAAAAGTTTTTAAAGCAGTATCAAAATGTGTCCATTTACCAGGGTCACCGTACAAATTTATACTCCGCAGCAAAATGAATAGGAGAACAGCAAGAAGCCCAACAATGTTCAGAATCCGTTTCCGCTTGTTACTGTCAAATGATT
>JAZKGV010000006.1:0-3996 GCA_040385725.1 Bacteroidota bacterium
CACTAAGAAAAATATCCTTTGAAGGTGCCGGCTTACTGGCTGCAGGGAAACAAATAGGTATTTTAGCCATTTGGGGTGTGGTTATTTATTTAATTGCAGGAAAAGTTTTTAAATGGGAATAATATGCGTTTTATAAAAGCATTTTTAGTAGGCGCTACAGGCCTTTTTATTTTTATTACACTTTTATCTTTACTGATACCAGCTAACCCAAGAGTGTCAAGAACTGTTATCATTAATTCTTCTAAGGAAAAAATATTGAAGCAAATTAACAATTGGAAAAACTGGCAACCTTTATTTGCCTCCGATGCTGCAAAAGTTGAATTTGGAAAAACTTCAGAAGGGGGCGACGCCAAGTGTAGTATTGAATACAATGGTAAAATAACCAACCTTAGAATAATGAAAGCAGATTCTTCGTCTGTAACAATATCTTTAACAGGCGATGGTGAAAATGATATTACCAGCCAGATCTTTCTTTCTTCATTGAATCCATCACAACAAACAAGGGTTGACTGGATAGCCACCACACACCTGCACTGGTATCCCTGGGAAAAATTCTATGCCATCTTTATCGACAAACTTACCGGCCCCGGATACGAAGCATCTCTCAATGGCTTAAAGTCGTTTGTCGAATCGCACTAAGCGCCAATTCTTTTTTCTTCGTTGTGCAACGGTTATCTTTAAACTATTGTCAGCCATACCAGGACGATGGACCAACGCCAATTAGTAAAAGACTGTATCAGGCAAAAGCCTGCGGCACAGGAGCAACTGTATAAGCAGTACGCACCTGCGATGCTGGGCGTATGTTACCGCTATACCAAATCAGTACATGATGCCGAGGATATACTACAGGAAGGTTTTGTAAAAGTGTTCCATTATCTAAAGGATTACAATGCCACCGGTGAATTGGGTGCATGGATACGAAAGATAATGGTAAATACAGCATTAAATTTCCTGAAAAAAAATAAAAAATACCGTACTGAAATGGTTTTTACAGAAGCACCGCTGCACCCGGTAACAGACCTTAACCCGCAGGTAAATTTAGATGCAAAAGAACTGGCAGAGCTGATAAGGCAGTTGCCAACAGGTTTTCAAACAATTTTTAATCTGTATGCTATCGAGGGTTATACCCATGTGGAAATTGGTCAAATGCTTGGTATAAGTGATGGCACATCTAAGTCTCAATACGCAAGGGCAAGATATTTATTAATGGAGTGGATAGAGAAGTATTCATCACCATCTAAACAGCAACATTATGCAGGAAAATGAATTTGAAAAGAAGTTGCAGCAAAAAATGGAGGCATTGCAGGTGCAACCAACAGGAGAAGTGTGGGAAAAAATAAAGGAACAGGTAGCACAAAAAAAGCGCAGGCGGAGTTTTGCTTTCTTCTTTTTACTGATTGGATTACTGGTAGCAGGCGTATTATTTAGTGGTCAATTAAATTGGTTCAATAAAAATGAAGCATCAGTAATTACAGCAAACAATACTGCCGAAAAACATACATTGACTGAACAAATAGTTGAAACTGATTCACAGCCAAAAACAATTGCAGTAAATCCTTTGTCAAAAGAAGATAAAAATGATGGTGCTGAAAATAGCAACATCATTTCTGAAAAGGATGATGATACGAAGACGAATATTGATAATGCAGAAAAAAAACCAGTCAACTTAGTGGCAACAGCAGTTACTGCCAAAGATGCTTTAAAACAAACGGTACGCCTGAAAAGAAAAACGAACGAAAGAGTAAAAACAAAAGTGGTAAATGCTGAGCCGGTTGAAGAAGATGGTGAAAAGGAGATGGTTGTAGTACAATTGCCTGAAGATAAAGAGGAAGAATCAGTTGTACCTGTAAGCAGCACAAATGATGAGAAACCTGAAGTAGTAAAGAAACCTGCTACCAATGAAATTGCAGCTGTAGAAAAGGCAGAGATACAAATAAGCATGGAAGTAACGCAACCTGTGAAAGCAAAAACAGCAGCAGAAAAAAACAAAAATAAAAAATGGGGTTTAGCAGTTAATGTTTCAGGAGGAATATCTGCTGCAAGCTATAACAATACCAGTAAAAATGTGGCTTTCACGGCTGATGGCCTTAACAGTAATCCTGGTACAGGAGTGCCAACTGCCAACGCAAATACTTATTACCCATCCCAGGCAAAGCCAGGGATTGCGTTTACTGCAGGTGTACAGTTTTATAGAAGGTTATCAAATACCGTAAAACTTACCAGTGGGTTGCAGTACCAGTTTTATTCCACTTCTCAAAAAACAGGCAGCAACGATAGCTCTCAATACAACCAGGTAAGAACACTTAGTTATGGGAACGGCAATACATTTTACAACCGGTATCATTACGTTTCCTTGCCTGTTGGGTTATCAGTTACACTTTTCAATATTGGCAATAAAGAGGTGTGTGCAGATGCCGGCGTAAATTTTTCAAGGCTGCTAAAAACAAATGCACTTGCTTTTGATACTGCCAACGGGTATTATTATAATAACCAGGCAATGTTTAATAAAAATTTTGTTGGTCTGTCTGCATCGGTGGCCATAAACCTTGCAGGCAAAAACAAGCCGGCATTGTACATAGGGCCACAGTTTTATTACAATATTACAGCACTGGCAGGTAAGGGTATGTATGCCAATACACACAGCCGCTATATTGGTATCATGATTCGTAAAAATTTATGGAAGTAATTTGTATTAAGCACGGGATTTAAAGGCTAGCTATTTATAAATTTCAGGTTGCGTTTTATGCCTTCAAACTTAGTACGCTTCAATGGAGAGTGTTTAAAGATCATTTTAAAACTTTCTTCTGTCAGTTCTTCCCAGTCGTTGGATGTAAAATTTAGTATTTGTGGTAATGGCGCAAATGCTGTTTCATTATTGGGTTTGCTAAAACGGTTCCAGGGGCACACATCCTGGCATACATCACAACCAAACATCCAGTTGTCAAATTTGCCCTGCATGCTTCCCGGGATAAGTGCATCTTTTAATTCAATAGTAAAATAACTGATGCACCTGCTGCCATCAATTACTTTGTCTGGAAGTATCGCTTCGGTAGGACAATTATCAATACAGCGGGTACAGGAGCCGCAAAAATCTTTGGTATTTGGGCTGTCGTAATCCAACTCTATGTCTGCTATAAGAGTGGCAATAAAGAAATAACTGCCACTCTTTTTATTTATAAGGTTCCCATTTTTGCCAATCCAGCCCATTCCACTTTTTTGTGCCCATGCTCTTTCCAGTACAGGGGCACTGTCAACAAAACCACGGCCATGTATTTCACCCACTTCATCTTTTAGTAAGGCAATAAAATGGTTCAGCTTTTCCCTTATCACTTCATGATAATCTTCTCCGTAAGCATATTTTGCAATTTTGGGTGTTCCTTCATTTTGAACCTGTTGCGGATAATAATTCATCAGCAACGTAATTACTGACCTGGCACCCGGCACTAATTTGCAGGGATCAGTTCGCAGGTCAAAATAATTTTCCATGTACTGCATGTTGCCATGCATTCCTTTGTTCAGCCATTGCTCCAGGCGTCTTGCATCCTCCTCTAATTTTTCAGCTTTTGCTATGCCGCAATAATCAAAGCCAAGTTGAGTAGCCAGCTTTTTCACCAGCAACGTGTTTATATTTTTTACTGCGTTCAAATTTTCTTCTATATTAGTGCCATCAAATTAGTTTAATAAACTTAAACCCTTAATTTATGAGAAACCTGCATTATAGCTGTTTTGGCTTGATCACTTTTTTATTTTTTTTCACCAACGTTTCTGCACAGGACAAATTACCGATAAAATTCGGAAAGGTTAAGCTCGAAGATTTTGATGTAAAATCGCCCCTTATAGATAGCAGTACAAACGCTGTGGTGGTGGCCGATGTAGGTAATTCTGAATTCATTGCCAATAGAACTGACCTGAGTTTCTCTCTTTTGTTCAGAGAACAAAAACGCATTAAGGTTATTACTAAAAATGGATTCGATGCAGCTACAGTAACAATCCCTT
>JAZKGV010000006.1:4076-5479 GCA_040385725.1 Bacteroidota bacterium
GGAAATACTTCAGGACCTGGATGCCTTTACATACAATATAGAAAATGGTAAGGTGGTAGCCACAAAAGTTGACAAGTCTTCAATATTTACCGAAAAACAAAATGATCACTGGGTATTTAAAAAATTTACTTTCCCGGCACTGAAAGAGGGAAGCATTATTGAGTATTCTTACCAGATAAAATCCGATTTCTTTTTTAACCTTCATGATTGGGTGTTCCAGGGCCAATACCCGGTTTTGTGGAGCCAGTACGATGCAGCTGTACCTGAATTTTACAGGTTCATTACGTTTACACAAGGCTATCAGCCCTTTGCTGTAAAAAAAGCAGACAGCCGGCAGCAGAGTTATTCTTTTTCAGACAGGTCAATGAATGATGGGGGATCAACCTCAAAAAATGATTTTAATATTGATGGCCGGGTTGATTACAATACCTGGATAATGAAAGATGTGCCTGCAATTAAACCGGAAGCTTTTACAACCACCATAAGGAATTCTATTGGCAAAATTGAATTTCAGCTAAAGGAAGTTGCTTATCCATACCAGGTGGTAAAACCATACATGAATACCTGGGAAAAAGCAGGCCAGAACCTGATGGAAAATGAACATTTTGGTTTGCTCATTACAAGACCAAACAATTGGCTTGATGATCAGGTGGCGGCAATTGTAAAAAATGCGTCAGGCAATACAGAGAAAACAAAAAAAATATATGAGTACCTGAGGGATAATTTTACCTGTACAGACCATAGTGGCTACTATGTTACCAGCAATTTAAAGGACGTAATGAAAAATAAGACCGGCTCTGTGGCGGATATTAATATGTTGTTGATCGCAATGTTAAGGACGCAGGGCATACCTGCACATCCCGTTTTGCTGAGTACAAGACAGCATGGTTATGTAAATGAAATATACCCTTTAATGGATAAGTATAATTATATGGTTGCACAGGTTTCAGCCGGCGATGCCGATTATTTTTTAGACGCTTCCACTCCAAGGCTCGGGTTTAATAAGCTGCCGGCAGCAACATTTAACGGCCAGGCCCGGGTTATTACAAAAGAGAATGCATTGCCTGTATATTTTTTAGCAGACTCTTTAAAGGAGGAAAATACCACCATGGTATTTATCGAAAACAATAGTAAAGGAGAAGTAACAGGAACAGTGTCCAGCACATTGGGTCATATAACTTCGTTGGCAGTAAGGGATGGTATTGCAAAATCAGGAATGGAAGAATTTAAAAAGAAACTAAAGGAAGATTTTACAGATGATGTGGAACTTTTAGATATGAAGGTTGATTCATTAAAAAAACTGGAAGAGCCGGTAGCAATAAATTATACTGTGAAACTAAATAGCTTTGGCGATGCCGATGTTATTTATTTTAGCCCGATGTTCAGCGAAGCCATTAAGAAAA
>JAZKGV010000006.1:5489-10261 GCA_040385725.1 Bacteroidota bacterium
GCTGCTGCAGAACGCTTTTACCCTGTAGAAATGCCATATACAAAAAGTGATATTTATACACTTACAATGGATATACCTAAAGGGTATAAAGTGGATGAATTGCCAAAGTCGGCCCGTATTATGTTGAATGAAGACGAGGGCATGTTTGAATACCTTATTTCTGCCGACGATGCAAGCGTACAAATGCGTTGCAGGCTGATTATAAACAAAACATTTTTTCCAAATGAGGATTACCAAACGTTGAGAGATTTTTATGCTTACATAGTTAAAAAGGAAGCAGAACAAATAGTATTTAAAAAAATAAAATAGCATGAGGCTTTCTTTGACTATAATAATTTCTTTTCTTTCTTTCATGGTGAAGGCGCAGGAATATAGTGCACTTTTGATCCCTGATTCTTTACGGAAAGGTGCCGACGTGGTAAAACGGTATGAAGAATTTGTACTCACTATTAAGTCGCCGGCAAAATATACGCTTTACGAAAAACATGTTTATACCATCTTAAACGAAGCCGCATCTCACTACGGGGTTTACACAACTCACTACGATAAGTTTTGCAGCATCAACGCTGTGGAAGGAAAGTTGTATAATATGATGGGCAAAGAAATAAAGCACACTAAAAAGAAAGACTGGAAAGACAATAGTGCTTATGATGGCTTTAGTTTGTTGTCAGATTCAAGGTATAAAGAGAATGAATTCTATTCTTCTGATTATCCTTATACTGTTGCATATGAAGAAGAGGATGATCATGATGGCACACAATCTTTTCCAAGGTGGATGCCGCAATCATCACCACATATGTCTGTGCAATACAGCAAATTCACCATTATTGCACCAGCAGGTTATTTAGTAAGGTATAAGCAGCAGAACTTTCCCGGTAAACCGGTTATCACAGAAAAGGGAGATACAAAGGTCTATACATGGGAAATAAAAAACATGCCGGCAATAAAAGCTGAAAAGGATGCACCGCCGTTAAGTGAAATTGTTCCTGTTATATTTTTTGCGCCGTCGCAATTTGAAGTGCAGGGCTTTAAAGGCAGCATGGCCACCTGGGATGAGTATGGAAAATTTATGTATCAACTTATAAAGGGAAGAGATGTATTGCCAGATGAAATAAAAAAGAAAGTGCATGAACTGACAGATAATTTAAAAACAGATAAAGAAAAAATTACCGCACTATATAATTTTCTGCAACAGAATACCAGGTATATAAGTATTCAGCTCGGCATTGGCGGCTGGCAGCCATTTGAAGCATCGTATGTAGCAGAAAAAAAATACGGCGATTGCAAGGCACTTTCAAATTACATGATCGCAATACTAAAAGAAGCAGGCATTACGGGCAAATATGTCGAGATATATGCTGGCAGATCAGTACCACCATTTATTGAAGATTTTCCTTTTTCACAGGCCAACCATGTTATTTCCTGTGTGCCATTAGGTAAAGACACCATTTGGCTTGAATGTACCAACCAAACAGTATCGGCAGGGTATATGGGTAAATTTACCGGCCACCGCAAAGCAATATTGATTGATGAAAACGGGGCTAAAATTGTAAACACTCCCGTTTACAGCATTGCCGAAAATACGCTCACAAGAATTGTAAAAGCAGAAACTGATGACCAGGGAAATATGATAGCAGGTATCAATAGCCATTACTCTGGCCTTCAGCAGGATTTGCCACATTCCCTGCTAAACGATGCAACACAGGAAGAAAGGGAAAAGTATTTAAACAGCATGTTTAATTTGCCCACCTATAAAGTGCTTGAAAATAAGTACGCAGAACAAAAAGGGATTATTCCTTCAATGAGTGAAATGCTTAAAATACAATTGGAGAATTATGCAACGATCACTGGCAAAAGAATGTTCATTATGCCCAATGTTTTTGGAGGCGGTACGGATAAATTAATAGAGGATACAGCAAGGAAATACGATTATGTAGTAAAAGATGCTTACCGGTATATAGATTCAGTAGAGATAAAAATACCTGCTGGCTATAAACCTGAGAGTATGCCAAAGGATATTTCGCTTGATACCAGGTTTGGCAAATACAGTTGTTCTTTTAAAGCAAACGCTGATACAATCATTTATTACAGGCTGATGGATCAATACAGCGGCCGTTTTCCAGCGAAAGAATATAATGATGCCGTAAAGTTTTATGCACAGGTTTTTAAAGCTGACAGAAGCAAGATTGTTTTAGTAAAATCAGAATAGTTATTTAAATCCTTCATTAACTATATTTTCATCTTTATAAATAGCTGCAACAGTTCCAACCTTTAAGATTTTTCTTTATCCTATCATCCACTTTACTAAACTGGCTTTGGGCATTTGTCACCTGCAATAGTAGCAGTAAAGCCCCAACAAGGCTGCACTTGCGGCAGAACAAATTGATTTTTACAGACATAATTGCTGGATTTCTCTCTTGGAGTATCATTTGATAATAAGGTTTAAAGTTATTTGATTTTGTGTTACAGGTAGTGGTGCATCATGACATCATGGGTGTTTTACCATTATTAAACAAACAACAATTAAATAATGCAGCCATTTACCTATTCCCGATTAACTATTAACTATTCAAAATATGAACTTAAATAATTTCACCATCAAAGCACAGGAAGCCATTGCTCAATCGCAGCAACTGGCTTTTAATAACCAAAACCCAAATATTGAAACAGAGCATTTGCTAAAAGCATTGTTGACAGAGGATGATTCTGCCATAGAATTTTTATTGAAGAAAAATAATGTGAACGTTTCATTTGTTGAGAACAAAATTGATGAAGCAATTAATAAGCTTCCCAAAACACAAAGCGGTGAACCGGCACAAACAGTAAGCCGTGATATGAATACGGTGATGTTGAAAGCAACAGCATCACTCAAAAGTTTTGGCGATGAGTTTGTAAGTGTGGAACATCTGCTGCTGGCAATGCTGCAGGTAAACGATAACAGTTCTAAATTATTGAAAGACGCAGGCCTTACTGAAAAAGGTTTGATAACAGCGATAAAAGATCTGCGGAAAGGTTCTACTATTTCTTCTCAAACACAGGAAACACAAACCAATTCATTAAATAAGTATGCAAAAAACCTGAATGAAATGGCAAGGGCAGGAAAATTGGATCCTGTTATTGGCCGTGATGAAGAAATAAGAAGAACGCTGCATATTTTATCAAGAAGAAGTAAGAACAATCCGATACTGGTTGGTGAACCAGGTGTTGGTAAAACAGCTATTGCAGAAGGACTGGCCATGCGTATTGTAAATGGAGATGTACCGGAAAATTTAAAATCAAAAGTTATCTATGCGTTAGATATGGGGCAATTGATAGCCGGTGCAAAATATAAAGGTGAGTTTGAAGAAAGATTAAAAAGCGTGGTAAAAGAAGTTTCGTCAAGCGATGGCAGTATCATTTTATTTATTGATGAGATACATACATTGGTGGGTGCAGGTGGCGGCGATGGAGCTATGGATGCGGCTAATATTTTAAAACCTGCATTGGCAAGAGGCGAATTGAGGGCTGTAGGTGCTACTACGCTGAATGAGTATCAGAAATTCTTTGAAAAAGATAAAGCACTCGAAAGGCGTTTTCAAAAAGTATTGATTGATGAACCCACAGTGGAAGATGCAGTTTCAATACTTCGTGGATTAAAGGACAGGTACGAAACCTATCATCATGTTTTAATAAAAGATGAAGCCATTATTGCAGCAGTTGAATTATCTCATCGTTACATCACCGACAGATTTTTACCAGATAAAGCAATTGACCTTATTGATGAAAGCGCTGCCAAGCTTCGCCTTGAAATGAATTCAATGCCGGAAGAACTGGATAAACTGGAAAGACAGATCCGCCAGTTAGAAATTGAAAGGGAAGCAATCAAGAGGGAAAATGATGAGGTTAAATTGAAAGAACTGAACACAGAGATTGCCAACCTTAGCGTTGAACGTGATACTTTCAAAGCAAAGTGGCAGCAGGAAAAAGAAGTGGTGGAGAAAATTCAAAATGCTAAAAGCGAAATTGAAAATTTAAAGCTGGCTGCAGAAAAAGCAGAAAGGGAAGGGGAGTATGGTAAAGTAGCAGAGATACGGTACGGCAAAGTGCAGGAGCAACAAAAAATAATTGACGGGCAAACAAAGTTGCTGGATGATATTAGTGAAAAGCGTTTGCTGAAAGAAGAAGTAGATGCAGAAGATATTGCAGAAAGTATTGCCAAAGCTACCGGCATTCCTGTAATGAAGATGCTGCAGAGCGAAAGAGAAAAATTATTAAACCTTGAAGACGAACTGCACAAAAGGGTAGTAGGGCAGGACGAAGCCATCGAAGCAGTAAGTGATGCCATTCGCAGAAGCAGGGCTGGCTTGCAGGACCCAAAGAAACCAATCGGTTCATTCATTTTTCTTGGTACAACCGGTGTTGGTAAAACGGAATTGGCAAAGGCGCTGGCTGATTATCTTTTTGATGACGACAGTATGATGACGAGGATTGATATGAGCGAATACCAGGAAAAACATTCGGTAAGCAGGTTGGTAGGAGCGCCTCCCGGGTATGTTGGTTATGATGAAGGCGGGCAATTGACAGAAGCCGTTCGCCGTAAACCATATAGTGTGGTATTGCTGGACGAAATTGAAAAAGCTCATCCCGATGTATATAATGTATTGCTGCAGGTATTAGATGATGGCCACCTTACTGATAACAAAGGCCGCATGGTGAATTTTAAAAACACCATCATCATCATGACATCTAATCTTGGCAGTGATATAATTCAGGAAAACTTCAGCGATGTAACT
>JAZKGV010000007.1:0-28779 GCA_040385725.1 Bacteroidota bacterium
TCCATGTTTGGTGGGGGAAGAAGATAATTTTGAATAACAGGGTTTAATAAAAAATAAAGAGTAATTACTTAATGATAACAATGCAGGCACTTCATTTCTTTTGGCATGCTTTACAATTATTTTACCTGCTGGCAAACCATGCTTTGCCGCTTCTGCTGCAATTACATCATGCAAATGAGGAGAGATAAATAAAAACTTTGCTTCGGTTTTTTTATCAGCAAGCAGTTTACAAAAACGCATCATCTCATTTGTGAGATACCAACCGCCGATAGAGCCGAGATAGCTGATCACAAGATCGTTTTCTTTTATGCCTAGCGCTTTTTTTAATTGTTGCTGTTGTTCAATACTTACAGAAGAAGGGTTGAATAAATTCAAATCAGCACTGCAGGGAATTACTTTCATTGCTGTTCCCGGTTTGTATTCCGGCAATGCTTTCGTGATCTTTTCTGCAGCATGTGTGAGACAAACAATGCCATCACACAACTCAACTTCTTCTTTTTCTTTTCCTTTAAAATAATTGTAAATAACCCTGAACAATGGATTTTTGATATTCCATATTCCTCCTTCCACACGGCTGTCTGCATAAAACTCTCTTATATCATGCAAAAACTTTACAGCAAACTTTTTCTTCATCATCAAACCAACCAGTGCTGGAATACCTGGCCTTGTATGCACCATGTCAATTTTATATTCCAGGTGAATTTGTGTTGCTTTTTTACGGAGATAAAGAATATCTTTAAATGTAGATAGAACGGCCGGCTTCTTTGTATAAGAGATAGGATGCCATTCAATAGAATAACCATTCAGCATTTTTTTTACTGCCTCTTTATTTTTTTCAAACACTTCCTGTTTTTCACAACTCAATAAATAAAACTGAAAGCCTTTCCTGCTTAATCCCTGTAAGTATGGAATTACCTGGCTTTCTCCCAATGGGTCAGTCATTCCATCATAAGATATAAAGAGGATCTTTTTCTGCATGTTGTGTTTCCCACAAAGGCACTAAGCAAACCAAGTCTTTGTTTCCTTTGTTGCTTTGTGGGATATTTTAATTATTATTTTCTTCCAGCCACCAATGCAATACGATGATCAACCAAAGCCGGTTGTATAAATAGTCTTTCCCGTTTTGATATTGTTCCTTTAATTTTTTCACCGATTTATAATTCACCACATTGTATTGCTCAATGATCGGTTGTGATGTGTATTTATCTGATAAATATTTCAGATCAGTATTCAGCCATTTGCCCAGTGGAATAGCAAAGCCCCATTTTGGCCTCTCAAAAATTTCCTTTGGTACATGATCGTACAATACTTCCTTCAGCAAATATTTCATTGTATCATCCTTAATTTTCAAGTCAGCGGAAAGATTATAAGCAAATTCCACCAGGCGGTAATCAAGTAATGGAACACGGCTTTCCAGGCTGTATTGCATACTGGCCCTGTCAACTTTTACCAACAGATCATCTTTTAAGTAATGATTAAAATCCCAAAGCGATTGCTGTTCTGCTGCTGATAATTTTCTTGCAACAGATGGCTGTTCATTAATAGCTGCAAAATCAAAATGGGTGTTTATTAATAACGAGGCCAATTCATTCTCTTTAAAATAATATTGCTCCTGCGAAAAAATATGTGTGGCTATATTGTCGCTATCTGTGTAATCATACAAATTACCGGCACGCTGGTATTTGTTACCCATCAATTTTGATGCAGCATACAAAGCTGTTTTGGTAAGCGGCGTTAATGGATTAGCCAAACGCTTCGCCCATTGATACATTCCATACCCATGAAACAATTCATCGCCACCATCTCCGCTCAACGCTACTGTTACATGTTTTCTTGCCAGGCGGCTCACCATCATTGTCGGAAAAGCAGATGAATCAGCAAAGGGTTCATCGTACGCAGGAATTAATTTATCAACCAGTTCCATCACTTCTTTTTCCTTCACTGCAAATTCATGGTGATCTGTTTTTAAATGCTCAGCTACCTGTTTTGCAAATTTTGATTCATTGTATTTACCATCGTCTATAGCAATGCTGAAAGTTTTTATTTTATCGCTGCCATTTACTTTAGACGCAATAGCTGTAACCAGACTGCTATCGATGCCACCACTCAAAAAAGTTCCGATCGGCACATCGCTTATCAATTGTTTCTTTACTGAATCGTACAGCAGATCATTTAATTCCTTTTTTGCTGCTGCTTCATTATTCAAAGTTGTGCCGGCAATCTTATCTTCTAATTTCCAGAATGGCTTTGGTGATAATTGAACAATTGAATTTGTATTCAAATCAATTTCTGCATAGTGGGCTGAGGGGAATTTATAAGTATTGATATAAATTGTTAAGGGCTCTGGTATAAAACCAAGATGTAAAAAATAAGGAATAGCCTCTCCGCAAACTGATAACTTATCACCGATAACTTTCTTAATCACTTTCAATTCCGAAGCAAAAACAAAATTGTTTTCATCAGCGTAATAAAACAATGGCTTAATGCCAACATGGTCACGGCAAAGAATTATTTTATTTTCGATTGTATCATAAATGGCAAAAGCAAACATGCCGTTCATTATTGCAAAACAGGATGGGCCTTGTTGTACAAACAATTCAAGAATAACTTCCGTATCTGATGTTGTTTTTAATGAAGTGCCTTTATCTTTTAATTGCTGCTTTAATTCATTGAAGTTGTACACTTCGCCATTGAACACCATACAATACCTGCCATCAGCACTAAACATTGGCTGGTTGGCAGCAGTTGACAGATCTAAAATGGAAAGACGGCGGTGTGCAAATCCTACTTTATCATTAGAAGAAAAATAAAACCCGTCAGCATCGGGCCCACGGTGCTGCATTACAGCTGCAGCATCTTTTAGTTGCTGCTGTGTAATTTTATTTTTGAGAGAGATATAGCCTGCGATGCCACACATGTACCGGGGGTTTGTAACAAAACGAAAATAGGCATTTATTATTTCGGAAACAGCCGGCGCATCCTGGTTAATAACATTTATAGCGGTATCAAATGCAGTTGCATCAATTCCCTGTTACTACAAAACTTTTCTTTGCTTATGTATTCCCCTTTACAAACAATATCGTAACGCAATTGCTCCAGCAGATCATAAATAGCTTCCAGCCTGTCCCCTTTCTTCCCGATCAGTTCAGGATGTATGGCAACAATAAAATGTGGCTTATACTTTTTAAATACCTGGATGCCGCCCAGCAATGCATCATATTCCGCTCCTTCCACATCTATATTTATAAAATTGATCTTGCTTAATTTTTTTGTCATCACAAAATTGTCAATAGTATTTACTTCTACCTGCACTGTATGTGGTTTGCTACCTTGCTTATGCTGAACAAGGCTATTGCCGCTATACGCTTCAGCATCAGAAATATAAAAGGCTTGTCTTCCAACTTCTTTCCCTATTGCCTGGTTTACAGGATTTATAAGTTTGCCCAATTCATTAATGCGGATCGTTTGTTGTAAAATATCTGCTGTACCCGGCGAAGGTTCAAAAGCAAATATTTTTCCATATTCACCGGCTGTTTGTGCAGCCATTATGGAGAACAAGCCGATGTGTGCGCCAATATCCAAAATAGTGGCCCCCTCACCACAGCATGATCTTAAGAATTCAAAATTATCCTTTTCATAATCAGAAGGAAAATAACGTACATACTTAGCCGGCAATTTCACATCTATGCCGTTTATCATCCTGTGCAGGCCGTTACCAAAAGTGATCTTTTCTAAAAGTGAATACAAAGGTTTGGTATTTATCATAGTCAAGCGGTTTTATCAGGTTTATTGGATAATATTTTTATCAATTGTTTTTGCATGAACAGTATGGTAATGCCCAAAGCAATAAAATGAGCAATGCAAATTGATACAGCAGCACCATAAGCGCCCCATTGGCCTATTAATACTGTATGAGAAATAGCACTGATAATAATGGAAAGCATCGAAAGCAGCAGCAGGTTATTCCTTTCCTTTTTGTTTTGCAAAAAGGCGTACAGCAAAAAATTTATGCTGCAAAAAAAATATCCCAGACAAATAAAGAAATAATATGAAAGACCTGCCTGGTATTGTTCCTTGATCATAACGGCATACACAATTGGAATGGCAATAATTATAACACCGGTACCCAGCAACATCAGCCTTGCATAATTAAGAACATGCCAGCGTACAGTAGTATAATTAATATTTCTTGTATTCAGCAGGCTGTGCAGTTTTGGCCAGCTGTGTTGCAGCATGGCAGCACACAATACCATGATGGCAGCACTTAAAGCAGCAGCCATACTGAATTCGCCAACCTGTGCAAAGTCTTGTGTGAAGTGTTCAATAAAATATACAGCAACGGACCCCGTGCAGAATATGCCCAGTTGCATTACCACTGCAGGTACAGCACTTTCAAGTTCTTCATTCAAATACTTTTTATTGAACTGGTTTACAACAAAACCCTCTTCCCTGAAATAAAAGAAAGCACATACAGCCACCATCAGGTACGAAATAAAAATACCAGCGATGCATCCTATCCAGCCCCATTCCATTGCACCGGCGAGAAATACCACCAGTGTAATTTCTGCCAATAATCTTCCTGCATTGATAGATAAATATTTTACAGGATTGTTGCTGTTGCGTACCATATTGAGCAACTGCCCGTTTAAAAAACGGAAGAATGCAAGCAACGGCATCATTGCAATAAGCACTGTTGGAAAAGTATAATGCTGCTGAAGGTTCCGGTTAAAAACAAAAAGCACTGCCATTATCAGCAATGTCGCCATCATCGGCATCATCAATGTAGTGCTGAAGAAATGACTGAACGTGGCTTTATCTTTTTTGAAGTATGCAGTATTTACTGATTGTGGTATGCCCATTGAAATAAACGGTACCAAAAACAAAACGCCGTTATTAAACATACTTAGTACACCAAAGTCTTTTACCGTTAACGCATTGGCAAAATAAAGCAGCAGCAAAAAGTAAGCGCCTTTACTAAGGCAATTAGAAAAAATATAGAGTGCCCCGGAGCCTGCCCCTGTATTTTTTTCAAATTTTATTATGCCTTGTAATGCTGCCATTTATTTTTTATAATGTTTGCAGGTATTTTTCCACCACTGTATTTGTATAATATTTTTTACTGGCTTCCACCAGTTCGTTGCTATTTAATGGTTGCGTTATAGCTTTTTCAATAGCATTGGCCAATGCTTCCGGGTTTTGTACCGGGCACAGGTAGCCGAGTTTGCCGTTCTCTAAAATTTCTGCCGGGCCTGCCGGGCAATCTGTACTCACTATAGTTTTGCCAAATGCCATCGCTTCCACAATTACATTACCAAAGCCTTCACATACGGATGACAATACAAATACATTGCAACCTGCCATCCATTTGTAAGGGTTTTGCTGAAAGCCCATTAAAAAAACTTCGTTCTGCAATCCATGTGATCGTATGTATTGCTCAAGCTGTTTACCTGTTGGGCCAGCGCCTAAAATAAACAGCAGTGCAGCTGCATTTTTTTGTTTGTAAAGGGCAAATGCTTTTATTAATGTGAGTTGGTCTTTTTCTTCGTTGAGCCGGCCCACATTCAGTAAAATTGTTTTGCCTGTAACATCTACAGGAAAATCAATTTCTTCCTTTGCCAGTTGGTAAATATTTTGATCCAATACCGGGTTGTGTATGAATGTGCCATTAGGTAGTTTGCGATGACTGAACTTTCTCAACCATTCAAGACTGCCTTTGCTTACAGCAATGATCTTATCAGCAGAGGGTGCAGTAAAATAATACAATGCTTTTACCAGCATATCGCCTTTCCAGTAAGCCAGCTTTCTTTTTTCCGGGTAGCAAAAATGATGTGTCTGGTAAACCTTTGATGATATACCGGAAAACTTTTTTGCAAGAATTGCAGCAGCGCTGTTGTAATGACTTGCTGTAAAAATATGAGAGTAGTTATTCTTCTTAAAAATATTGCCAAAGCGGCGGAGGTACACAAAGAAATTGGTGCTTCCTGTTTCACTTACGTTTACCGAAGGATGCAGCATGGGTAAATAAACACCTTGCTTTTTCCCGAGCAACATATCAACAGCAACATTATTTTCGGCAAAGCCATTGGCTATGTTTACAAAAACCCTTTCAGCACCACCGCCGCCCAGATCATCTATTATGAACAATACTTTTTTCATGGGTGGTTACGGTTTGCAGTAAAATTTTTAAACACCGGGAGTAATTGTTTGTACACTATAATAGTGGTAGCAATTAAAACAAGCAGGTAGGTGCCGCAGATGGAAAGCGCTGCACCATAAGCGCCAAACTTTTTTGTAAAAAGCAGGTGCATACTTACGCTTACAATAATAGAAAGCGCCGATGCAAACAATATTTTTCTTTTTTGCTTATGGTAAAGCATAAAGGCATAAAAAAAATAAGTAACCGACCAGAAAAAATAACCGATGCAGATAAGATAACAATAAGACAATCCTTCAGAATAGGATGGTTTTAAAGCAACATGATAAACAAGTGGTAAACAACTAATAATTGCAATGGTAAACAGCAGCATGGCACCAGTGTAAAAAACAAACAACCTGCAGATACCATTATAATTTACCCGGGGCTGCGAAAGCATTCCGTAAATTTTTGGATATACATACTGTGTGAGGGCCGAGCCCAGCACAGGTATTACAGAGGCAAGTGCTGCCGCCACGCTGAATACACCAACTGCAGCATAATTGCCGGTGAAATACTTTATGAAATATCCTCCTGAAGCACTCATAAAAAAAATTGCCAACTGCATTGCAATGATGGGCACACTATACTGCAATTCATCATACACATACTTTTTTTGAAAGCTTTTTACAAGAAAAGAACGCTGTTTAAAATAATAAAATGCATACATGGCCACCATAAGGTAAGAAATACAAATGCCTGTAACCCTGCCCACCCAACCGCAGTTATAGGCGCTGATAAAGAAAACAGCCAATGCTATTTCTGCCAGCAGCCTGCCAATGTTTACATACAGGTATTTTACCGGCTCATTGCTGTTCCTTATCATATTAATAAGGTGTTCATTCAAAAAACTAAACAGGGTTGCCAACGGAATGAGTACAATAAAAGTTATGGGAAATGAATACCATTGCTGCAATGGGTGCCTGAAAATAAAAAACAGGCCTGTGATAAGCATGGCCATTATCACGGGCATTACCAGTGTGGAGCTAAAAAAAATGCTGAATTCTTTTTTATCTTTTTTAAAAAATTCTGTACTGGCCGATTGTAATATGCCCAGGGAAACAAAAGGCATTAAAAAAAGAATGCCGTTTACAAAAAGGTTCAACATACCAAAATCACTTTCGGAGAAAACCCGGGCAAAATAAAATAAGAGAATAAAAGAAATTCCTTTGCTGAAGAAGTTGGAGAAAGTATATACCGCTACTGATCTTAACCCGGCATTGTTGCCAAATTTCGATAAGCCTTTGGTAAACGATTTTGTTAACTGAACATGCATCAGTAATTACGGAATTGGATTTGGATAACGCTTATTTAGCGATCCGCCTCAGGTATTCACCGTAACCACTTTTTTTAAGTTTTTCTGCTTCGTGTAGTAATTGCTCTTTTGTGATGTAGCCCATGCGCCAGGCAATTTCCTCGGGGCACCCTATTTTAAGGCCTTGCCGATGTTCAATTACCCTTACATATTCCGTTGCGTCGCTCAAACTTTCAAAGGTCCCGGTGTCCAACCAGGCGAATCCTCTGTTTAAAACGCCCACTTTGAGCTTTTTATTTTGCAGGTAGTGTTTATTTACATCAGTTATTTCATATTCACCTCTTGGGCTGGGTGGAATATTTTTTGCAATCGTAACTACTTCGTTGTCATAAAAGTATAATCCGGGTACGGCATAGTTACTTTTTGGGTTTTCCGGCTTCTCTTCTATGCTGAGGGCATTAAAGTCATTATCGAACTCCACAACTCCATAACGTTCAGGATCACTTACCAGGTAAGCAAAAATTACAGCGCCATCAGGATTGGCAGAAGCCTGTAACAATTTGCTAAAGCCGGTGCCATAAAAAATATTATCTCCCAGCACCAATGCCACACTGTCCTTACCAATAAATTTTTCTCCAATTACAAATGCCTGGGCAAGTCCATTTGGTACTTCCTGTTTGGCGTATTCTATTTTGCAGCCCCATTGTGATCCATCGCCTAATAATCTTTGGAATTGGCTTTGGTCTTCCGGTGTGGTGATGATCAATATTTCATTTATTCCTGCCAGCATTAAGGTGCTTAGCGGATAATAGATCATTGGCTTGTCGTAAATAGGCATGAGTTGTTTGCTGATGCCCATCGTTATTGGATACAGTCTTGTGCCGCTGCCGCCTGCCAGGATAATGCCTTTCATAATCGTTTATTATCTTTTGTGATACTGTGATTCGTAATAATGCTGATAATTACCACTAGTTACATCATCCAGCCATTGTTTGTTACTCAAATACCAATCTATCGTTTTTGAAATCCCTTCTTCAAATTGCAAAGATGGCAACCAGCCTAATTCATCTTTCAACTTCGTTGCATCAATAGCATAACGCAGATCGTGACCAGCCCTGTCTTTTACATAAGTGATCAGTTTTTCTGATGCTCCGTTTTCCCTGCCTAATTTTTCATCCATCTGCCTGCACAGTTCTTTTACCAATGCAATATTTGTCCATTCATTATGGCCACCTATATTGTAAGTTTCACCAACTTTTCCTTTGTGAAAAATTACATCAATTGCCCTTACATGGTCTTCCACAAACAACCAATCTCTCACATTTTCGCCTTTACCATAAATAGGAAGTGGCTTATTGTTGATGATATTATGAATACAAAGCGGAATTAATTTCTCTGGGAAATGATACGGTCCGTAATTATTACTGCAATTGGAAATTTTTACCGGCAAATGGTAGGTATGATAAAATGCCCTTACGATATGGTCGCTGGAAGCTTTGGAGGCGGAATAAGGGCTTCTTGGGTCGTAAGCTGTTTCTTCTGTAAAGAAACCTGTTTCTCCTAAAGAACCATACACTTCATCGGTGCTGATATGATAAAATATCTTTCCTTCGAAATTGCCCAGCCAGTGTTGTTTTGCAGTATGTAATAATGTAGCCGTGCCAACAACATTGGTGGTAATAAATGCCAATGGGTCGGTAATGCTCCTGTCCACATGGCTTTCGGCAGCACAATGCAATACTGCAGTAAACTGGTGAATATCAAATAGCTCTTTTAATAAAGCTGCATCTGTAATGTCGCCTTTTACAAAGCTGTAATTGGGTTTATCCTCAATATCCTTCAGGTTCTCTAGGTTGCCGGCATAAGTGAGTTTATCAATGTTTACAATCTTGTAATCCGGGTATTTGGTTACAAATAAACGGGTAAGATGAGACCCGATAAAACCTGCGCCGCCTGTTATTAAAATGGTATGCATAATATGCCTGTATTTGGAATGGCGGCAAAAATAGAGATATTCCGGCAGTTACACTACACTGTGCAGGCCTGGTAAGTTCAGGTGCAAAGATTTGAATGTAGCAGTAAACTTAAAAAGCGTTAGGCACAACCACTTTACTATCAGTATCTATATACATTACAGGCAACCCATCCATGCCACTTATTTTACCTGTTACTAAAATTTTCTTTCCTTTTAAATGAGATAAAATATCATAGGAAAAATTAGGGATGTCTTCCTTTTTTATAAACACGGTAAATAACTGGTTGGGGAATTGTTTATCGAGGTTTAATAAAATATTTCCTGCCTTGCTAATACGGCCGCTTACCACTGTGCCGCTTACTGTAACTTCTTTATTACTGTTTATCCATTGGCTTGCTATTTCTGTATTAATTTGCCCGCTCTTCAATTCGCTGACCGGAACAGGCTCCACATCTCCTTTAGCAATTTGTGGAAACCAGTCTGCAGCTATTCTTTGACTTTCTGCATCAGTTTGAATTTCCTGTGGCAGGTTAGAAAAAAAGTTATAGCCGGTATATCGTTCTACTGAATCAATAGTTACAGCATAGTTTTCAATGGCACCAATTATTTTCTTATTTGGCATTATAAAACCAATACCTTTCTTTTTTGCAGGGTCAATAGCCACTTTCCAGTAAAACTCCGGGATGCTTACTTTATTAACGCCTCTTTCAATTTTTGGCAACCTATTATGCAGCACAGGGCCAGTAACAACATATACTTGAGAAGTGGGGTTGCTGAAGAGGTAACCTCTTACCCTGTCTTCAACTGCTGCCCATGCTTCCCGGTTAAAAGCGCCAAGTTGTGGGCTCATATTGCTATACAAATAACTTTCACTAAGTGCTTTTGCACTCCAGCGAAAATCTGCTGATGGTGCCAGGTGCCCACGGTCGTAGCCAAAAGCATCATACTTATAAGTACTGTCCGGTTGTAATTGTTTTAAAAAGTAATCAGCTTCGATGGCGCTGCCTGTTTTTATTAAACTGTCCGGCCTGAAATCATTGGTTCTTGAAACCACCCCGCTTACTACATCAGGTGGAATTATATGGGCAACCCATCTTGCCTGTTCAAATGCCTCGTCGTACTCCAGCACATAAGCAGAATGCCATACAATATTGCCAGGGTTTTTATCAGCAGGTAAACCGGCAGCTGCCAAATCTCTTCTTATTCTTTCTAATTTCAGGTCCTCTATTTTTTCAATAACAAAAGCTTTTGCTTTTGCAATACTATCCAGTTGGGTATTAAGGCCTGCTAATTTTGATTCTATAGATTGGGAATGTATAGTGCCGGGCAGCAATGAAAGAAATAATAAGCTTGCTAAAAAGCAGGTGGAAGACTTTTTCATATGGCCTTTAGAGGTTTTCGTTTTGTAAAGATAAGTGTATTATCCCGGGCTATATGGCCGTGTATTTTTGTGCTTTCAAAAAAATAAATTTGGTTGGTATTTTTCGTTAATCGTATATTTGCGATATAAAATTAAAAAAGACATTTCACCATTGTCTTTTTTAATAGATCTAATCATCGCATAAATACGATAAAATGGCTATTCATAAAAAAGAAGCATTCAGTCAAAAAGAACAGGAACTGGCGGAGTTTGCAAAAGCATTAGCACATCCTGCAAGGATTGCAATACTGAAAGTGCTTGCACAAAAGAACGAATGTATTTGTGGAGAGATAGTGGAAGTGTTACCATTGGCACAGTCAACTGTATCGCAGCATTTAAAAGAATTAAAAAATGCAGGCTTAATTGATGGAAGTGTTGACGGCCCTAAAAGCTGCTATTGCATCAACTGGAAAGCATTTGAAAAATTTAATGCTGAGTTCAGTTTTCTTTTTAACAAACTGAAAGTGCAAAATGAAAAAGCCTGTTGTTAATGAAAGTATTTTCTAATTATAAAAAGTATAACCATGAACAATGATTCACAAATTAAAGAACTCGTAAGAGAAAAGTACTCCGCTATTGCGGAACAAAGCCAGGAACAAAATGCCAGTTCCTGTTGTGGTGCCACATCATCCTGTTGCGGCGATGGAACCTATACCATTATGGCCGATGATTACACAAAGCTGGAAGGTTACAATCCTGATGCAGACCTGGGGCTGGGTTGCGGATTGCCTACAGAATTTGCCAAAATAAAAGAAGGCGATACCGTGATTGACCTTGGCAGCGGCGCAGGTAACGATGCATTTATTGCCAGAAGAATTACCGGCCCAACCGGAAAAGTAATGGGTATTGATTTTACCGAAGCAATGATTGCAAGGGCAAGAGTGAACGCAGAAAAATTAGGGTTGCACAATGTTGAATTTCGGCAGGGCGATATTGAAGATATGCCAGTAACAAGTAACTACGCCAATGTAATTGTGAGCAACTGTGTGTTGAACTTAGTACCCAACAAACACAAGGTCATCAGTGAAATTTTCAGGGTATTAAAACCCGGAGGGCATTTTTCCATATCTGATATTGTTCTGGAAGGTTACCTGCCTGCTAAATGGAAAGAAGTAGCCGAGCTGTACGCAGGATGCGTAAGTGGTGCTATTCAAAAACAAGTATATCTCGAAATTATTGAAGAAGCAGGTTTTAAAAACATCACGGTTCAAAAAGATAAGCCTATCAATATCCCGGATGAAATTTTAGCGAATTATTTAAGTGTTGATGAAATTGCCGAATACAAAAATGGCAATACAAAGATCACCAGCATTACAGTGTATGCAGAGAAGCCGGCAAAAGATGAAAGGAATTGCTGTGAGCCGGGAAGCGGCTGTTGTTAGCCCCTCCGCCCCTAAAGGGGAACTATGGAGGAGATAAAAGCGAAAATATGTTCCAGAATAAATTTTTTTCTAATCGCCGAAAGGCATAAATAAAGTAAAGCCATGAACACAAATCAAAATGACGGAGGCTGCTGCACAGTTTGCGGTTGCCAAAGGAACAGCGGCGGTGGATGCTGCTAAACAAAACGGGGAAGCCGGGTTTGTAAAACCTGGCTTCCTTTATAAATAATTTAAATCAAAAATATATGGCAACAGAAATTTTAAACAAGCCTGTTTTAAAAATTGCCCTGGGTAATGCTGAAAGACAATCAGCAATAGCAATGCTGGTGCAACATAATCTGCCAACTACTGATATTGATGATGATAAACTGCTTTATATATTACTTGATGGCGAAAACCCAATTGGCACTGCCGGCCTGGAAATATTTGACGACTGTGCATTGCTCCGTAGTGTAAGTGTGGTAAAAGAAGAACAGGGAAAAGGTTATGGCAAGATCATCAATGATGAAATAGAAAAGTTTGCGAAAGAAAGTGGCATCAACTGTATGTACCTGCTCACCACTACTGCTAAAGATTTTTTTGATAAGCAGGGTTACTGCAGTATTAAAAGAGAAGAAACCCCGGAAGCAATAAAGCAAACCGCAGAGTTTACCTCACTCTGCCCATCCTCTGCAGTGGTAATGAAAAAACGTTTATAATTATTCAATGAAAAAGAAACTTCTTTTTGTCTGCATAGAAAACAGCAACCGCTCTCAAATGAGCCAGGCATTTGCCAAAATTATTGGTGGTAAAAACGTGGAAGCATACAGCGCTGGTAGTAAACCAAGCGGTATGGTGAATCCTAAAGCGATTGCGGCAATGAAAGAACTCGGCTATGATTTGAGTGCGCATGATTCTAAATCATTAGACGAAGTAAAAGCATTTGCACCTTTTGATGCGGTGGTAACAATGGGCTGCGGCGATGCCTGCCCGTGGATGCCGGCCAAACAATTTATCGACTGGCAAATACCTGATCCCAAGCATATGGAACCATCGGCCTTTAATGAAGTAAGGGATTTTATAGAAGGGAAAGTAAAAGAATTGATTGAATCATTGCAATAAAAAAAGAGGTTGTTTTAAACAACCTCTTTAAATCTCTTTGCTAAAATTAATCCCTGCTGTTAAGCTTACTCAGCAAACGCAATATTTCTATATACAACCAAACGATAGTAACGAGTAAACCAAATGCTCCGTACCATTCCATATATTTTGGTGCTCCCAATTCCGCTCCTTTTTCAATCATATCAAAATCAAGCAAGAGGTTTAATGCAGCCAATGCAACCACAAAAACTGAAAAGCCGATACCTAATGCACTGCCCTGGAACAAAAATGATGGCGGTGCAAAATCAAAGAAAGACATTATCCAGGTGCCAAGATAAAACAGTCCAAGGCCAATAGTTGCCATCATTAAAATGGATTTGAATTTTTCTGTTACCCTGATAATTTTAAATTTATATAACAGGTACATGGCAGCCACCACACAAAATGTAAGTCCTACCGCCTGGAACACAATGCCGGAATAGCCGCTGGCATAACTTCCATATTTGGTTTGTGCCGCATACTCAAAGTAAGCAGAGATGCCACCAACAAATAACCCTTCCAGCAAAGCATATAAAGGCGCTAAGTAAGGGCTCCATTGTTTTTTAAATGTAATTACCAGGGCCACTACCAGTCCACCAATGATACCAGTAAGCATTAATGGATAAGCATTGCCGCCTTCTGTTGCTTCTCTCCACGAATACCAGGCACTGCCAAGTGTCATTAGAAAGAGAAAGCCAAATTTGTTCAGCGTACCTTTTACGGTCATCGCACCTTCCACGTTTACAACATCATCTAAAACTGTATCCCTGAACCTTTTTTCTGAAAGGGCAGGGTTTCCTGATTTGAATATAGACATAGGTTAAAATGTTTTTGTAAATGTAAATCTTTTTTAAAACTCGCTAATTTTTCAATGCCGGGTACTGCGATATCACTTCAAAATCATATTCATCCCTATTCTTTAGTTTTTGAATAAAAAGATGTAATGAGGTGGAGTCACATGCGTCTGCATACACCTGGTCATGTGCCAATAAAACAAGATGGTCTGTGGTTTTTGTTTTATTATGAGCAAACATACTGTCAACCAATTGTACCATGGCATCTTCCGTTGCTTCTAATTCCAGGCTGTTATTATAATGCCATTCTATATCCCAGCCCACAGCGGTAAAACCACTTTGTTGCAAACTGTCTGCAGCACCAGCACTTTTCTTAATGTCGGTGCTATTGATGTTTGCCGTACGTCAGATATTTCTTCCGGGTGTACGAATAATCTTATTGCCCAGTTGCAAACTGTCTTCACAACGTTCAAAATCTTTTACGACCTCATCGGGATTGGTATAAAATTTTTGATACCGCAATCCTGCATGGCTGTAACTGTGGTTGGCAAGTTCCACATAACTGCAGTTTTGCAAACTGTCGTAAGTACTCGTTTGTTCATTGCTGCCATATACCTGTTCACCAATAATGAACATAGTAATAGGTACTTTTTCTTCTTCTGCAATATGCATCACTTTTTTTGTGCCTTTGTTGGGGCCGTCATCAAAAGTGAGGTAAATGGTTTTCTTTTTCTTCTTTTTGGGTGCATCGGCTTTTACAACTTTTGCTGTTGTATCTGGCGAAACAAGAATAATGTTGGCAGAAGAGACTTTGGTTTTTATTTCCGGGTTGTGATGGTGGCAGGCGGAAATGAAAACAGAAAGAAAGGTGGTTTGTAGAATTTTTAAAGCTGCCTGCTCAGCTTCCGGGTCTGGGTCCATAAATTTTGCTGTGAATTGGTTTTGAAACATGAAGATATAAGGCTGATAAAGGGCTTCCCAAATTTTCGTTGTTAATGATTTTGTAAATGCGGCATCATGCTCAAAACCTTACGGCAACGTTACCGTACAAAGTTTTCCTTTACAAGCCCAACAAAATAAATTTCAGCTTAACTTGCAGCCACTAAAAAAAATGATTGTTTGCTATGAGTACAACTGAACAGGTACTACAGGAAGTAGTAATAAAATTTGCCGGCGACAGCGGCGATGGTATGCAGCTTACCGGCAGCCAGTTTACAAACAACACAGCGCTGCTTGGGATCGACCTGGCAACTTTCCCGGATTTTCCGGCAGAAATAAGGGCACCGCAGGGAACACTACCCGGCGTGAGTGGCTACCAGCTTCGTTTTAGCAGTGATGAAATATTTACACCCGGTGATGCCGCAGATGTATTGGTGGCAATGAATGCTGCAGCATTAAAGGTGAACCTGAAGGCTTTAAAGAAAGGTGGTATTATCATTGCCAACACAGATGGCTTTGATTCAAAAAACCTGCGGTTGGCCAATTATCCCGAAGGCATCAATCCAATAGAAGACAACAGCCTTGATGGTTACGAAGTGATAAAAATGGATGTAACCAAAATGACAAGGGAAGCATTGAAAGATGTTACCCTAGGCATGAAGGAAAAAGACAGGGCAAAGAATATGTTTGTACTGGGCTTTTTGTACTGGATGTACAACAGGGAAATGGCAAGCACCGAAGGGTTTTTAAAAGATAAATTTGGTAAGAAGCAGGATATTTTCGACAGTAACATTAAAGCATTGCATGCAGGTTATAATTTTGGTGATACTACTGAAACGTTCCGTACAAGGTATAGCGTGGCAAGCAGCAAAATGAAGCCGGGCAATTACCGTTCTATCATGGGCAACCAGGCATTGACCTTTGGTTTGATCGCTGCTTCTCAAAAAAGCGGTTTGCAATTATTCCTCGGCAGTTATCCTATTACTCCTGCAAGTGATATCCTGCATGACCTAAGCAAGTATAAAAACTTCGGTATAAAAACCTTCCAGGCAGAAGATGAAATAGCGGCTGTTACTTCGGCTATTGGTGCCAGCTATGGCGGTTTATTAGGTGTTACTTCTACCAGCGGGCCTGGCATGGCATTAAAGGCGGAAGCAATGGGGCTTGCCGTAATGCTTGAAATTCCTTTGGTAATTATAAATGTACAGCGTGGCGGCCCTAGTACAGGCCTTCCTACCAAGACAGAGCAAAGTGACCTGATGCAGGCATATTATGGACGTAATGGAGAATGCCCCATGCCGATCGTTTCTGCCAGCACACCAAGTGATTGTTTTGCGGCAGCATACGAAGCGGTAAGAATCAGCGTACAGCACATGACGCCTGTGATTTTATTAAGTGATGGTTATATCGCTAATGGTGCAGAGCCATGGAGGTATCCATCCAGTGCGGACCTGGCGGAAATAAAAACATCTTTTGCATCTTATAATAATGCAGATGATCTTGACAGTAACGGAAAATTTCAACCCTATAAAAGAGATGAACGTTTGGTAAGGCCATGGGCTATTCCTGGTACACCGGGTTTAGAGCATAGAGTTGGTGGTTTGGAAAAACAGGATGTTACCGGTAATGTGAACTACGAAAGTGAGAACCACCAGCATATGGTTAAAACAAGGCAGGCTAAAGTGGACCTGATCGCTGATCATATTCCTGAACAAAGGTTAGACAGCGGCCCTGAAAAAGGAAAAGTATTGGTACTGGGCTGGGGAAGTACTTATGGTGCTATTAAAAGTGCCGTAAGGGAATTACAATTAGAAGGACATGAAGTTTCCCATGCACACCTGCGCTATGTAAGGCCATTCCCAAAAAACCTGGGCGATATTTTGAAAAACTTTGACCATGTTTTAATTCCTGAAATAAACAATGGCCAGTTGATCAGGATAATCCGTGATGTTTATTTTATTGATGCAAAAGGATATAACAAGATCATGGGCGTGCCTATTACAAAAGGAGAATTGATCGAGGAAATTAAAAAGTTCTTCTAAAACATTATAAGTTTATTTTTCACAAAGCCACGCTAAAAACGTGGCTTTGTCTTTTTGTCATAAAACAAAAATGGCTTGTACTTTGTAAGTATTCCTGTAAAAAATATAGCTATGACATTTGGAATGATTGCGATATCCCTCATCTTCATGGTGATTGGTTTGGTAGTGCAGCACAGGCTGAAAAGTAAATTTAAGGAGTATGGCCAGGTGCCAACCTCATCGGGTCTGAGTGGTAAAGAAGTGGCAGAAAAAATGCTGAAACAGAATGGCATTTATGATGTGCAGGTGGTTTCTGTGCCCGGTTACCTGAGCGACCACTATGATCCCACAAAGAAAACAGTAAACCTGAGTCCCGAAGTATATGAAGGAAGAAATGTGGCGGCGGCGGCTGTGGCGGCCCACGAATGTGGCCATGCGGTACAACATGCTACTGCCTACTCAATGCTGATGCTCAGGAGTAAGCTTGTTCCGGCTACACAATTAAGCAGCACCCTTTCTCAATGGGTGATCATCGCCGGGCTGGGCTTTATGGGTTTTGGTGGCGGTAACCCAACCATATTACTGATAGGTATTATCCTCTTTGCAGTAACTACTTTATTTTCAGTAGTTACTTTACCGGTTGAATTTGATGCTTCTGCAAGGGCATTAAAATGGCTGGATACTGCCAACATTACAAGACAGGATGAACATGCTAAAGCAAAAGATGCGTTGAAATGGGCTGCGATGACCTATGTGGTTTCTGCATTGGCCTCTATCGCCATGTTGGTGGAATACATTATGATTTACCAGGGAAGAAGCAGGGATTAAAAGCAATAATGTTTAAAGAGATTGGATAGCAGTATTATTTATAATGCTGCTATTTTTTTTTCACCGCACTCAAATACAATTCCAACGCACTCACCATACTGGGTGCCATTGGCTGCGGTGCTTTAATATCGAGTGTAAGGCCGGCCTCTTCCACGGCTTTAAAAGTGTTAATACCAAAAGCACCAATACGGGTGCCGTTCTGACTATAGTTGGGAAAGTTTTCAATAAGGCTTTTAACACCGCCGGGAGTGAAAAAACAAATAACATCAAAACCTTTTGACATTATCTCCTTTATATCGTTGCTGATGATCTTGTACATAACCGGTGTGGCATACTCACAATTGTGCCCCTTAAGCCAGTTGGTAATATCACTATCGAAAGATTGGGAGCAGGGATAAAGGAACTTTTCGTTGTCCTTATGCTTATTGATAACATCAAAAAGGCTTTTGTTGGTGCCATCTGCACCGTAAAACACCTTACGCTTACGGTAGAGAATGAACTTTTGCAGGTACAGCGCCACCGCTTCGGTAATGCAGAAGTACTTTGTATCCTGCGATATGTTCACTTTTAACTCTTCACAGATCCTGAAAAAATGGTCGATTGCATTGCGGCTGGTAAATATAACAGCAGTATAATTGCCAATTTCTATCTTTTGTTTGCGGAACTCTTTTGAAGGAATACCTTCTACAATAATAAAAGGATGAAACTGCAATTCAATATTATGCTTTCTCGCCAGATCAAAGTACGGCGACTTGTCCCCTTCCGGTTTAGGCTGAGTGATAAGTACTTTTTTAATCGAAGGGGTTTTAGAAGCTGTTGTCTTTTCGCCTTGTTTTATCATGCAAACGATGATTTATATAAACCGTTTTGCAAAATTAGATGTTTTTACCAAATAAAACCACCAGGCTTTTATAAATCAGCAAAAGAGGTAACACTTCAACTCCAAGAATGTAAATAAAAAAGTGAAAGCGGCTAACCTTAATATCTTTCCGCAGCAGGCCGTAAGAACGGAAAAAACGAAGCAGAAACATGATGCCGATAATAATAAGTGATACCAACACCGCAGGATATTGCAGGAATTCCCTGCCAAAAGCAATAACTATAACAAAGGGAATCAGCAATACGCCCAATATTTTGTTGATGAGGAAAATAATAAAAAGGTAAGTGTTTGCCGCTTCATTATAGCCCGTTATCCACCCCGTAAACCTGAGAGAAATATATTTTAAAAAATATACAACGGCAAGGCACATGGTACAAATACCAATCATCACGAGCGGCGTATTTTTATCCACCCAGTTAAAATGAGCGAATAAAAAGTAAATATATAGCCCGCCGGTGAGTACAAAGAGTATGTTGTAAAAAAGAGATACCTGCTTTGCCTGCAGTAACTGGTCGGTAAGCTGGCTTTGCCGGAGGGAAGTATTGAAAAACACCCTGAACATGTTATTAAAATAACGTTCATATAAAAACCGGAGAAACCCAAAAAACAACAGCAATACCATGACTATGTAAAATAAAACATCGTTGAACAATGGCGGCATCAACCTGGAAACCTTTGCAACTGGTGCTGCTTTAGTATTTAGATAATGGCTGTGCTGTAATGCCCTTTCAATTATGCTTTGGTAATTTGATGGTTGTTTAGCTGCTGTTTTTACTACTGAATCTTTAGTAACTGATGCAGTGTCTTTATTGATGCCGGTGCTGTCGATTAGTGATGAATCAATTTTTTGTTGCACAAGGGTGCTGTCATGCTGCTGTGGTTGAGCAAATAATAGAATGGGTAGTAAGAATAACAGTAAAAGAAAGCGTGCCTTCAAGTAAAAAAGTTGTGGGGCAAAAATAGAATGAATTGATCTAAAAGTAATTGATGTACCCAAAATGTATTTTAGAGGCCCGGCGCAGATCAAAGTTTGTATCACTGCGTTTACCAAGGGCAAAACTCATATTGAGCAATCCAAATTTTGTTTCGAACAACAAACCAATACCGGTACTGATGAAACTGTTGTTGCTGTTAATGTCCTGGAATTTATTTTTTGCCCAGCCATAATCGGCAAAACCAAACATGTAAGAGTTTAACCCCAACAGGTAACGATATTCTGCAGATAACACTCCGTACTGTGTTGCATAAATACTTTCCTCATCAAAACCACGTAACAGTTTATATCCACCGATCTGAAATAATTCGTTCCTGAAAATATTGGGGCTGCTGAAATAACCAGCGTTCAGTTGTGTTTTTACTGTGCTTCGTTTACCCACAGGAAAATAATGTGCTGCATTCAGCTTAATTCTTAACTGGTATGTTTTAAGTTTTAAAGAATCGTACAAAGCGTTGTAGTTAAAAGATGGGTCGGCAATATTGACAATGTCATCGTTCTTGCTGATGGTTTTAATTCCCACCGTTGTAATAGCCCTTACTTCATTACCCGTACGTGGATTGAATTTATAATTGGTATTGGCCCATTCATAATCAAGGCCCACGCTAACGGCGTTTACATCAATATTCACAGGCAGTTTTTTGCTGGCCTTTATCACATTGGTATCAACGCCGGCTGCCAGCAAAGTTGTTTTTTGCTGCTGAATGAAGAGTTTCCCCGATTGCCTTGGAGATAATAAATATTGTATACCGAATTGTGTATTAAGTTGTAAAAAAGTGGAATCCTTTTTAAACAGTTCAAACCCAAAATCAACGCCAAAGGAAGAACGGAAAATATACGGTTGCTGATAGCCGAGAATTAATCTTGGCGAACTTAACTGCAGTTGTTGCCAGTTTAGTGCAATAGTTTCACCACCGCTCAATGCGTTTTTTAAATTAAGGTTTACATCACCTGTAAGTTGCAGCTTACCTGTTTGATTATTGGCTGGCAGAAACCCAACAATAAAATTTACCTGGCTGCTGCGCTTGGGTTGCAGGTACAGGTTTAATACAGAGCCGGTGCCAAGCATGGTAAGGTCTGACGGTTGCTGTTCCTGCAGGTAAGGGAGCTCAAGCAAACGCCTGCCTACATCTTCTAATTTCTCTTTGCTATAAATACTCTTGTTAGGTATGCTTAAATAACGCTGCAAAAAATAATTGGAAATTTTTCCTTTACCAAACACTCTTATACTATCAATATGATACAGTGGGCCAGGTTTAATTTTCAAAGCAGCATTCATTCCATTTTCATTCATTTTGATACTATCTAAAAAAACGGAAGCAAAAGGGTAACCATTGTTTTCAAGATAGTTGAGCATCCGTTCCTTCAGCAATTTAACCTGTGTAAAATTTATTGGTTTGTTGGCAAAATCACCAGCAAAAAAACCTCCTGCCCCTAACACTTTTTTATCTACACTATCGGCAGACAACTGCACCCATTTTTGTTCCGGGCCAAGATATAAACTGATAAAAGTAGAAGCGGAGTCTAATGCTATTGAATCTATTGATGCTGCGATATAGCCTTTGAGTTGCAATTGTACAGGTAATTTGTTTATATAATCCAAACACAATGCCTGGTTCATAAACGAAGTCTGCAGGTTTAAGCCTTCGCCTTTAAAGGAGCTATCTTTGTCAACATACTGAATCTGTAACCGGTATTGTGAAGTATCAGGCAACTGGCTCAAGGCTGTTGAAATAAAACAACATGCCATGACCAGGGAGATGAAAAATATTTTGATGCAGTTGTTTATTGTTGCCATTGCAGGTACCAAATCTAATGTGTAAAATCGTAAATCAAAAATAGTTGGCAGGCATTTATATTCATATCCCTTTTTGTAAGCAGGCTTGTAACTATTGCAATTTTCATTTTACCACATCTTTAAGGCATAAAGACGACCTTATTGCTGCATTGATAAAGGAAATTAACATTACTACTTTTTTTGGTGCAGGCAACAATGAAATAATTGAAACGGTTTATTTTGGTGGCGGCACACCAAGTTTGTTATCTATAGATGACCTGAAAAAAATATTTGAAGCGCTGCAGAAAAAATTTACAATAATTGCTGATGCAGAAATTACTTTAGAAGCCAACCCTGATGATGTAAACAACAACAAACTTGCAGGATGGAGAACTGCAGGCATTAACAGGCTAAGCATGGGCATACAATCTTTTGATGAAGAGGAATTACGATGGATGAACAGGGCACATACGGCTGCTGAATCATTACAATGTATTGATGCAATAAGAAACGCAGGCTTCAGTAATTTTTCCATTGACCTTATTTATGGCTCGCCATTGCTTACGAATGAAAGCTGGAAACGAAATGTTGATATCATTTTTGAAAAAAAGGTGCCGCATATTTCCTGCTATGCCTTAACAGTGGAGCCAAAAACGCCTTTATCAAAATTAATTACGCAGCATAAAAAAGAAAATACGAATGCCGAAAAGCAATCGGAACAATTTTTACTATTGATGCAATGGATGCATACTGCCGGCTACGAACATTATGAAATAAGCAACTATGCTTTGCCGGGGATGAGAAGCAGACACAACAGCAGCTATTGGTCAGGAAAAAACTATTATGGTTTTGGACCTTCGGCACACTCTTTTGATGGCAATAACAGGCGGTGGAATATTGCTAACAACAATTTATACATTCAATCACTCCAAAAAGATATTATTCCTTTTGAGGAAGAAAAACTAACGGCAACACAACGGCTGAATGAATATATTATGACTTCGTTGAGAACGATTGAAGGATTGGATGTTGAAAGAGTAGTGAATGACTTTGGAAAGGGCAATGACGATAAAATTGTTACGGCCGCTAAGAAGTATTTGAACAGCAATAGGCTTATTTATCAAAACTCACATCTTATTTTAACTGATGAAGGGAAACTGTTTGCAGATGGGATCGCAGCGGATCTGTTTTTTTGAGTGAAGTGTTTCCCACAAAGTCACAAAGTCAACAAAGCGTATTTCCTGGTTTCCTTAGCGCCTTAGTGCGGTATTTTTTATTCCAGCGTTTGCTCAATCCTCTCAAATCCTTCCACAGCAGGCAAACCCTCCCATAAAATTTTATATATGGTTTCGGCAATCGGCATATCAGCCTTTATCTTTTGATTGATGAGGTACATACACTTGCTGGCGTTATAACCTTCTGCCACCATGCTCATTTCTATTTGTGCCGCTTGCACAGAATAACCTTTACCGATCATGTTTCCAAAAGTGCGGTTACGGCTGTAGAGAGAATAACAGGTAACTAACAAATCGCCGAGATAAACAGAAGCAGCATAATTGGTTTGAGATTTTTGCTGCACATGCTTGATGTGGTCTATTGTTCCCACCTGTATGTTTTGTACACCAAGGCTTCTTAAAAAAATTGCCATTTCATCTGCACTGTTAGCGATGAGTACGCTTAAAAAATTATCACCGTAATCAAGCCCGTGTGCAATGCCTGCACCCAATGCATAAATATTTTTTAAAACAGCGGCATACTGCACACCATAAATATCGCTGTTGGTGATGGTGTTGATATATGGTGTCTTAAAATGATTGGCTATTTCCTGCGCCACCGCTTCATCCGTTCCGGAAAAAGTAAGGTAAGATAATTTTTCAGCCGCCACTTCTTCTGCATGACAAGGTCCAAGCACAGCAAAATAATTTTCTACAGGAAATGTAAATTCAGTTTTCAAAAAATCATTCAACAAAACATTCTGATCGGGTAAAATTCCTTTTATGGCACTGATGATCTTTTTTCCTTTGAAAATATTTTTATCAACCGAAAGTAATGTGCTGGTAACAAAAGCAGACGGAATGGCAATAACAATACAGTCTGAATTTTGTATCACTTCAGCTACATCGGTTGTAAGTTTCAATTTGTTTGTATCAAAATAAGCATGGCTTAAGTAGTGTGGGTTGTTACGCCGGGCCTGTATATGCTGTATAGCTTTTTTATTGCGGTTCCACCAGTAGATAGTATTGCCGTTGTCGGTTAAAATTTTTGCAATCGCTGTACCCCAGCTTCCGCTTCCGAGTATTCCAAAATTCATTGTTAATCGTTATTGGTTAATCGTTATTGGTTAATCGTTACTCGTTGTTTTTTACAGCTTATACTATAGCTAATAGTCTCAAAATTTAAAAGAACGATTAACAAATAACTAATAACTTTTCTTACAACCCTAATTTTTCAACAGCCAATTGCGCCGCAATCTGGCTGGCATCTTTTTTATTATATCCTTTTCCTTCTGCAATCAATTCGCCATCTACAGTAGCGCCAATCGTAAACAGCCTTCTTCCGTTCTCAAATTTTTCTCCCAGTGTTTCAAACTCCAGCGCCTTGCCATTTTTATTGGCCCAGCCGTATAATTTGTTTTTGATATTGATCTCAATAGTTTCCAGGTCATCAATAAACATATGTGTGGAGATAATATATTTCTCCACCCATTTCTGTGTCTTCTTATATCCTTTGTCAAGATATACGGCACCTATCAATGCTTCTAATGTATTGCCGAAAATCTGTGAAATTTTGAGAGAATTGTCGTGTTTGTTATAAATGGTAATTTTTTTTAACCCCATTTTTATTCCAATATCATTCAGTTGCTGGCGGTTTACCATCTTGCTCCGCATCTCTGTTAAAAAGCCCTCGCCTTTGTATGGATATTTTTTAAAAAGATAATGTGCTACTATTGAACTCAAAACAGCATCCCCTAAAAATTCAAGGCGTTCATTATTTTCATCTGCTCCTTCCCTTACAGAACGGTGGCTGAGTGCAGTAATATAAAGATCAAGCTCACCAGGTGTAAAACCAATTACATTAGTGAGTTGGTTCCTGAACTCCTTCTTTTTAGTGTCTTCCTTAAAAATGTTTTTGAGAAGCTGCAAACAGATTAAATGTTAGTTAATCGAAATTAATATAAATAAATCACAAAGCATCAGCATAAAATGCTGTTTAACAATGCAGCGATATGTAATTAGTGAATGGGGAAATTATGCCTTATACTTCTTCACGATCACACTGGCATTATGCCCACCAAAACCAAATGTATTGCTGAGTGCAGCATTTACAGTACGTTTTTGTGATGTATTGAAAGTGAAGTTTAATTTAGGGTCAAGTTCAGGGTCGTCGGTAAAGTGATTGATAGTAGGAGGAATAATATCTTTTGTAACTGCCATGATACATGCCAGTGCTTCCAAAGCACCCGCTGCACCAAGGCAATGCCCTGTCATACTTTTTGTAGAACTGATATTGAGGTTGTAAGCATGGTCACCAAATACATTTAATATAGCTTTGGTTTCAGCAATATCACCTAAAGGAGTAGATGTGCCATGAACATTGATATACGCAATGTCTTCGGCTTTCATGCCAGCATCTTTTAATGCTGCCTTCATTACGTTTTGTGCACCGAGGCCTTCGGGATGTGGTGCTGTAATATGATGTGCATCAGCTGTGGCACCGCCACCAGCAATTTCGCAATAAATTTTTGCACCTCTTGCCAAAGCATGTTCAAGGCTTTCCAGGATCATAGAACCTGCACCTTCGCCCATTACAAAACCATCCCTGTCTTTATCAAACGGGCGGCTGGCAGATTTAGGGTCATCATTTCTTTCACTCAATGCTTTCATGGCATTAAAACCACCCACACCGGCTGCACTAACAACTGCTTCACTTCCTCCCGTTACAATTACGTCTGCTTTGCCCAATCGAATGGTATCAAAAGCATCAATAATAGCATTGGTGGAAGAAGCACAAGCGCTAACCACAGCGTAATTGGGGCCACGAAACCCATGCTTCATCGAGATATGCCCTGCGGCAATATCCAGGATCATCTTGGGAATGAAGAAAGGATTGAACCTTGGTGTTCCATCGCCGGTAGCATAATTAGTAACCTCTTCCTGGAAAGTGATGAGGCCGCCGATGCCGCTGGCAAATATTACACCTACCCTGTCAACATCAACATTTTCTTTATTGATGCCAGCATCTTTTACTGCCTCGTCGGCAGCAATTAATGCAAACTGGGTAAAGCGGTCAATTTTACGGGCTTCCTTCCGGTCTAGATAAGCAGTGGGATCAAAGTCCTTAACCTCACAGGCAAACCGTGTTTTAAATTTGGAAGCGTCGAATTGTTTGATAAGATCACAGCCGTTCACACCATCAGCCAAACCCTGCCAGTATTCACTGAGTGATTTGCCTAAAGGAGTGATGGCCCCCAACCCGGTTACAACTACCCTCTTTAATTCCATACGATTTGCCTGCGATGATTAAAAACAGATGAAGATTACTTATTACTTAGCGTGTTCCTCTAAGTAAGTAACAGCCTGACCAACAGTTGTGATGGTTTCTGCCTGTTCATCAGGAATGGAGATGTTAAACTCTTTTTCAAATTCCATGATTAATTCCACGGTGTCCAAGCTATCGGCACCTAAATCATTGGTAAACGAAGCTTCAGTGGTTACTTCTGCTTCATCAACACCTAATTTGTCAACAATGATCTTTTTTACTCTTGTTGCAATGTCTGACATGGTAGTATTATTTAATTTTTTCAGCAGCAAAAATATACTTTTTGAAATAAATACAAAGAATTATTGCAGCTATTAAAAAAATGGTAAAACGCCTTGAAATGTATATTGTTCGGAACACAAAAGCAACAAAAAACCTTTTTATTTTTTAAAGCCATTCACTTTCAACTTTTGGAGCCCTTATTAAAGGGCAAAGCCTTACAAAAATTCCGGCTTTTTGTCCTTTCTGGCAAAATGTTCTATAAAATGGAATAAACGGCAGCGTTCGTTTTCATAAATCCTTTGCTGGCAAAGGGTTTCAGCATTTGGCACCAATCCTGTTTTAAATGACAATACATAAATACCCAGTTATGAAAACAAATATCAATCAGGAAAGTAAAAGTGCTAAGCACAATGGCTATGCTAACGAAAGTTTATCAGTTAAAGATGCATTCATCTGGTTTGTAATAACCGTGGCGGCATTATGTATAGCTGGTACTTCACAGGCACAAAGTACCATTGTAAAAAAAGACAGCCCGGTTAAAATAAGCCATTAATAGAGTTTACCTAACCACCACCCCAATCAATAACATTTCAAATTGTTATTATGAAAACATTTTTCAAATCAGTATTAGCGGTTGCCATGCTTTTAATTTCAGCGGGCGCAACCGCTGAAGATATACCGGTGGCCTATAATATTACTATGTCTCCATTAGTGCAGGCATCTGCCATATTACCTTTTAATGCAACATCTGGCAGCAGCAATATTGCGATGTACACTATCATTACTGTTCCTTCTGCTACGCAGGGTGAACTTAGCCTTGATATGAATGGTACACTGGTGCCTGTGGGTGAAGGAATGATGCTTACTGCAGACCTTGCTGCCAATCTTTATTTTACTCCAGATTCCCTTTATAGTGGCAACGTAGTATTTACTTACAGCGCTTCAGATGAAAGTGGCAACATATCTAATGTTGCAATTTATACAATACCTGTTACAGGAAAGCCACCAGTGATATTGCCCATAACAGTACTAGACTTTACAGGTACTGCTCAAAACAAAAAGGCGCAATTGTACTGGCAAACACAAAATGAAAACAACAGCAGCTATTTTGAATTACAAAGAAGCAGTGATGGCAACAGTTTTGAAACCATTGCCACTATTACAGCAAAAGGAAATACAACTAACAATTATCAAAGCACAGACGATCTTTTCTTTTACAAACACAGCGTTGTTTACTACCGCCTTAAAATGGTGAATATAAACGGCAGCTTTAAATACTCTGCTACTGTAACCATTAATTCAGGTGCTGCAATAAAAGCAAACATTAAAGCATGGCCACTGCCTTTTACAGGAAATCTAAATATTGAATTTTACAGTAATGATGCGATGCCTGTAAAAATCACCCTCTGCAATGTGGCAGGCAGCACCATCACGAACCTGAACAGCAACGCAAAAAAAGGCACTAATACAATCTCATTATACCAGGCACAAACAATACCTGCCGGTACTTACCTGCTCACAATCAGCAACAGTACCAGGGCAGAAACGATAAAAGTGATAAAACAATAAACCACTTTTAACCGTACCAAAAGGCCCCCAAAAGGGGTCTTTCTTGTTTTATTAATACCGTATTTTCCCCCTGTTTTTAGCCAAAAGATTTTATTATATTGCAACATGGCTTTAAAGCAGATATATCATGGCAGTACCGATTACGAGCAGATGGTAAAGCTGCGGTATGAAATAATGCGTAAACCACTGGGGCTTACTTTTAATGAAGAAGAGCTTCAAAGAGAAAAAGATGATATTTTGATCGGGGCTTTTGAGGATGATAAAATAATTGGCTGCTGCCTCCTTACTAAAGTTGACAGTATGTGTACCAAGATGCGGCAAATGGCAGTGCAAAAAAACAGGCAGGGCATGGGCATTGGCGAAAGCATGATGCAGTTTGCTGAAAATATTGCCCGTGACCGTGGTTTCAAATCAATAATGATGCATGCCCGTGAAACCGCCATTGGTTTTTACGAACGCTATGGCTACAGAACTAGGGGCGATGAATTTATTGAAGTTAATATACCTCACCGTGTAATGGAAAAGAAGCTGGTGTAGTAGTTATTGGTTATTTGTGATTGGTTAATAGAATTTAATACTCTCTGATAGATAATTTATTGTAAGCCTTCACACGAATAACAAATAACGATTAAGTTTTTTTAATTTTTTCTCTCAATATCTTTCTTGCTTCATGTACATCATCGCCTTCAAAAGCATCTTTAGGTACAATAAAAAACGACCTGCTGTCGAAATACAAATGAAAAAAATGTGGGCTTTCCAGCGTTTCGCTAAATTCATTCCACTGCCAGCTACGGCTGCCCCTTTCATTTTGAATAGTAAAACTGTTATCGCTTAGTATTGCCCTGAACCTGTCCCGGAACGTAACGCTTCTT
>JAZKGV010000008.1:0-7443 GCA_040385725.1 Bacteroidota bacterium
GTTTCTACAGGGCGCTTTCATTTTATAGGCACTAGAAATATTTAGTACCCCAATATCTTCAACATGCTTTGAGCAGTTTGCTCTTTTGCATATACCCAATCAACCAATTTCCCATTTTTATCATGACCAATAATAATGTGTTTTGGAGAAGGAATCATACAATGCTTTATACCTCCATATCCACTTATCTGGTCCTGGTAAGCACCTGTGTGAAAAAAGCCTAAATACAAAGGCTCTTCTTTTGCCAGTTTGGGAAGAAACACTTCATTAATGTGTTCCTCACTATCATAATAATCATGACTGTCGCAGGTAATACCACCAAGGGTTACACGCTGGTATTCATCGTCCCATTTATTAATGGGCAGCATCAGAAATTTTTCACCAATACCCCATGTATCCGGCAGTGTGGTAATAAAAGATGAATCTATCATGTACCAGATCTCCCTGTCGTTCTGTTGCTTCTCTCCTATCACACTATAAATATGCGCCATACTTTCGCCAACAGTATAGCTGCCAAACTCTGTAAAGATATCCGGCATCGGTACTTTGTTTTTAGCACAGGCCACTTTTATATTACGCACTATTTCATTGATCATAAATTGATAGTCGTACTCAAAACCCAACGAATGCTTAATAGGGAAACCACCACCGATATTGATCGAATCCAATTCAGGACAGATCTTTTTTAACTGGCAATACAGGTTGATCACTTTATTCAATTCACTCCAGTAATAGATATCATCCTTAATGCCTTTGTTTAAAAAAATATGCAGCATCTTCAACTGGAACTTGTGTTCGTAGCCTTCAATCTGGTCCACATAAAATTCAAGGATATCTTTTGCCCTCATACCCAACCGTGAGGTATAAAAAGGAAAGTTTGGTTCTTCTTCCGCAGCTACCCTGATGCCCAATTTAAAAGGCACTTTTACATTTTTGTATGCTTTCAGTTCCTCTTTATTATCCAGAATAGGAATTACATTCTTAAAACCTGTGTTCAGCAATTTTGCAATGCGGCTGGTGTATGGTTTTTGCTTAAAGCCATTGCAAATGATAAATGTTTCTTTATTTACTTTACGGCGGCTGTATAGTTTATTGATGATGTCAATATCGTAAGCATAAGAGGTTTCAAGATGTATATCATGCTTCAATGCTTCTTCCACTATAAATGAAAAGTGAGAACTCTTGGTGCAATAACAATATTGATACTTGCCTGTGTATTTGTGTTTTTTAAATGCAGCAGCAAACATTTTTTTTGCTTTATTTATCTGCATCCCGATCTTAGGAAGATAGGTCAGCTTTAGCGGAGTACCGTACTTATCAATCAGCGCTTTTATATCCTGGTTATTATAACGCAGATAATTATTCTCCACTTTAAAATCTTCCTGTGGGAAGTTGAAGGTTTGTTTTACGAGGTCAGCGTAAGAGTTGTTCATTTGGCTCATTGGCTAATGCATATTTTTAAAATATGTGCAAATGTACTTGATAGATAAAATAATGGGGATTAATTTTTTTGGGGCCACAGATTACACAGATGAACACAGATAAGTTTGCCACGAATTACATGAATTGACACGAAAAAATCTGTGTTCATCTGTACAGTCTGTGGCAATAAAAAACCGGGTGCAGGCACCCGGTTTAACTATATAAAGTCAGTTATCTTACTTAACTGAAGCTATCAACTTCTTAAAAGTTTCTGGCTCATTCATTGCCAGGTCAGCAAGCACTTTACGGTTAAGTGTAACATCCTTTTCATTCAGCTTGTGAATGAATTCGCTGTAGGTTAACCCTTCTTCTCTTACTGCTGCGTTGATACGGGCAATCCATAAACGGCGGTAATCCCTTTTCTTGTTTTTGCGGCCAACGTAACTGTACGTTAAGCCTTTCTCTAATACGTTTTTGGCAACGGTATATACATTTTTACGTTTACCGTAAAAACCTTTGGCGGCTTTTAATATCCGCTTCCTTCTTGCCCTTGATGCTACTGCATTTTTTGAACGTGGCATATTGTAATTTTTTTAAAGTTAATGTTGATGATTTTGAAACCTTACGTGATGATTAACCACGAAGACGTAATAAACGCTTTACAAAACGAACCTGTGTAGGATGTACTTCACCATCTTTACGCATACCACGTTTGCGTTTGGTTGATTTCTTGGTAAGAATGTGGCGTTTGAAAGGTTTTTGATAGGTAATAAGACCGGTACCGGTTACCTTGAAGCGCTTCTTGGCGCTTGAGTTTGTTTTTGCCTTTGGCATTGTATAACTTATTATAGTTACTCCCTGCTGGCGTTCCGAACAGACGGAAACTTATGGGGCCATGTGGGAAATCCCTGAAAAGAGCTTTTCTTTTCGGGCGGCAAAGATAGGGGAATACAGGGAATGGGCAATAGTCAAAGAGAAGAAAATTAAAGAGGAACAGGAGCAAAGCAATAGGCAAAAGGCAATAAAAAAGGGAAACCAGTTGATTTCCCCCTTTAAAAGTTTAATTTTTATCCGAATTCTTAGGTTTTTTCTGGCTTTTAGGTGCAAACATTACCTGCATCCTTTTGCCCTCCATTTTAGGAAGGCTTTCCAGCACACCAACTTCTTTAAGGCGATCCGCAAATTTCAACAGCAGCAATTCACCTCTTTCTTTGAACATAATGGCACGGCCTTTAAATTGCACATGCGCCTTTACTTTATTGCCATCCTGCAAAAACTTTTCGGCGTGTTTGCATTTGAATTCAAAGTCATGATCATCTGTATTGGGCGTAAAACGAACTTCCTTCACCTCACTCGTTTTTGAGTTGGCTTTCATCTCCTTCTTCTTCTTCTTCTCGTTATACAAAAACTTATTGTAGTCAATTATTTTACAAACAGGAGGGTTTGCACCGGGAGAGATCTCTACCAGGTCAAGCTGCTGATCCTGTGCCATTTTTAATGCATCCAGGAATGGATAAACACCAACCTCTACATTTTCTCCAACAAGGCGTACTTCTGGTACCCTTATCATATTATTAGTGCGGTGTTCCTGTTGTTGCTCTTTTCTAAAGCGGGGATTGAATGCGCCACGGGGTGGCCTGGGTGGGAATGCCATATTTATTTTGCTTATAGTTTACAACCGGTTTTTGTAAACTTGCTAAGCCTTATTGTTTTTATTTTTAATTAATTACCGGTTCTAATTTTGCTTTTGCAGCAGCTACGCTGCAAGGCTATTGTGTAAATATAGCCCTTTTAGTTTTTACTTTTTATTTTTTACTTCCTCATTTACAAAAGCAATGAATTCATCTATGCCCTGTACGCCAATATCCCCATGACCCTGCCTTCGCACAGCCACTTTATTTTCGTTCATTTCCTTTTCCCCAATTACAAGCATCAAGGGTACTTTATCTAATTCTGTATCCCTTATTTTCTTGCCGATCTTTTCATTGCGGTCATCAATTTCTGCCCTTATATCTGCTGCTTTCAATTGTTTTAAAACCTCTTGGCAATAGGGGATAAATTTATCGCTGATTGGTAACAATTTTACCTGGGTTGGTGTAAGCCATAAAGGGAACTTACCTGCACAATGCTCGATCAATACGGCCACAAACCTTTCCATGCTGCCAAATGGGGCCCTGTGGATCATCACCGGCCTGTGTTTGGCATTGTCCTCACCAATATAAGTCAGATCAAAACGCTCCGGCAAATTGTAGTCTACCTGTATTGTTCCCAACTGCCATTTACGCCCAATGGCATCCCTCACCATGAAGTCAAGCTTAGGGCCATAAAAAGCAGCTTCGTCATATTCAGTAACTGTTTTCAATCCCTTTTCTTCAGCAGCCTCAATGATAGATCTTTCTGCAAGGTCCCAGTTTTCTTCACTGCCGATATATTTTGCCCTGTCTGTTTTATGGCGCAAGGAGATCTGTGCGGTGTAATCAGTAAAACTTAATGATTCAAAAACATATAATACCAGGTCAATTACTTTTTTAAACTCTTCCTTCACCTGGTCCGGCATACAGAATAAATGTGCATCATCCTGTGTAAAGCCACGTACCCTTGTAAGCCCATGCAATTCGCCATGTTGTTCATAACGATACACTGTACCAAATTCGGCTAAGCGTAACGGCAAGTCCTTATAGCTACGGGGCGATGTTTTATAAATTTCACAGTGGTGGGGACAGTTCATTGGTTTTAAAAAGAATTCCTCTCCTTCCTGCGGTGTTTTTATCGGCTGAAAACTATCCTTGCCATATTTTTCGTAGTGGCCAGATGTTATGTATAAATTTTTATGCCCGATATGTGGAGTGATCACCGGCAGGTAACCAATTTCTAATTGTGCCTTTTGTAGAAACTGTTGCAATCTATCTCTAAGCATTGCTCCTTTGGGCAACCACAAAGGCAAACCCATGCCTACTTTTTCAGAGAAGGCAAATAATTCTAATTCCTTTCCCAATTTTCTATGGTCACGTTTTTTTGCTTCTTCTAACAAAACCAAATACTCATCCAGTTCTTTTTGAGAAGGAAATGTAATGCCATAAATACGGGTAAGTTGTTTGTTTTTTTCATCATTCAACCAGTAAGCGCCGGCAATATTGGTAAGCTTAATAGCTTTAATAAAGCCTGTATTAGGAATATGTGGCCCACGGCACAGATCAGTAAAGTTGCCTTGAGTGTAGAAAGTTATTTCACCATCATTTAAGCGGTCAATAATTTCCAATTTATATGGATCACCTTTTTCTGTAAAATATTTTATAGCATCGGCCTTGTTCACTTCTTTTCTTTCATACACAGAATTATTCTTAGCCAGTTCCTGCATCTTCTTCTCGATCTTGCCTAAGTCTTCTTCTCCTAATGATTGTCCACCCAGGTCAACATCATAATAAAAACCTCTCTCTCCCGGAGGGCCATAACCAAACTTTACACCCGGATAAAAAGATTCCAGTGCCTCCGCCATCAAGTGAGCAGAAGAGTGCCAAAAAGTTTCTTTACCGTCCGTATCATTCCAGGTAAGCAATTGCAAAGTTGAATCTTCATTGATCGGGCGGCTGGCGTCCCATACCGAACCGTTTACTTTAGCAGCTAAAACCTTTCTTGCAAGGCCTTCGCTGATAGATTTTGCAATGTCCATTGCTGATGTGCCCTTAGCATATTCTCTTACTGCTCCATCCGGTAGTGTAATTTTAATCATGTCCTTTAATCTAATCCTTTAATTTTGGCGGCAAATTTAACGAAGTCTTGGCGAAGGAAACACATATCCAAAATAACTTTGTCAAATAGTGTTTCCCATTAAACAACAATGACCTCTACGGATTAACAACATGGGAGTAAAAGCAATAGTGAATATGAAAAAAATTATACTGGGCGCCTTTTTTTATTTTACTGCTATAAGCGTTTTCTCTCAAAAGATAAACGGGCAATGGCATGGCTACTTTAACAGCAACGGCGATATTGGTTTATTCAGTGCAGACAATACCGAATATGTGCTGGAGCTTGAAATAAAAGGCACTAAGGTGGAAGGCTTTTCTTACTCTTATTTCCAGGGAAGGCGCTATTATGTGATATGCAAATTAGGCGGCACCTATTACCCCAACAGCAAAAGCATCAAGGTAATTGAAACAGACAGGATAAAAGGCAATACACCTGCTGATTTCCAGGATTGTTTCCAGATCCATTATTTAACCTATGAAAAAAAGGACAAGCAGGAAGAAGAACTTGTTGGCAGGTGGATTACAAAGCCAGGGCAACCAGGTTCTGGCTGTGGCAATGGCAGCACTACACTGGTAAGAAGAACACTCAATAAAAGCATTTCGCAATTTAATAAGCCGGCCACAAAAGATCCGGTAGTAAAAAAGCCGGCACCAAAAACAAATAACACCATTGCTAAGGCAGCACCCAAAAAGCCTGCTCCAAAAACAAACCCATCCATTGCTAAAACAACACCTGCTCCAAAAGCAAAAACACCTGTAACGAAAGCACCGGAAAAACCTATCGCCAAAAAAGCACCACCGGTGGCAAAAGTAATACCTGAAGTAATAACCAAAGATCCCGATAACACTGAAAAGCCGGAAATAAAAAAGGTGGATATAGCGCCGGTTAAAACAGATGCAAATTTTGAAAAAAGGAAAACAGAGATCTTAAAAACCATCCAGGTGGAAAATGAAAGTTTCAGGGTGGACCTGTATGACAATGGCGAGGTGGATGGCGACAGCATTTCTCTTTTCTACAACGGTAAACTGATACTATCCCATAAAAGGCTTAGCGAAAAAGCTATTACACTCACACTTAACACACCAGGTGGTGATGATATTAATGAATTGACAATGTATGCAGAAAACCTTGGTGAAATAGCGCCCAATACAGCTTTAATGGTGGTAACAGACGGCGATAAAAGGTACGAGGTGCGTATTGCCTCCGACCTTAAAAACAGTGGTACGATCCGCTTTATCCACAAGCCAAAAACGCCACAATAATTTTCCCCGGCCAGCGTTATAAAGGGTAGATCAAAATCCATTTTTTGTGAAAATAAATCTACCCCTCATGAAAACATTTTTATCACTTCTTTGCCTTGCCCTGCTTGCAGGATGCACAAAAAAGGGCATTACAGATGCGGTAACGCTTGATAAGGCGGCGGGAAAATGGGGCATACACGGTGTACGCTACCAAATTCTAAACGGCTCAACTATTACTAAAGACAGTACCGTTCCCTGGATTCCAAAACCTGAAAATTTTGTACGGTTTGATGGAGTTGCCACTATGCAATACAGCTATAACAGCCCGGTTGTATGGAATGGTGATTACTCCCTTATCGGTACCGATTCAATAAGCATTAACATCGACCACCAAACTACCAGGTGGAAAATATTATTGCTTACAGAAACCAATTTCAATATTGAAATGACGTCAACCAACAACCCGGCATTTCCCGGTGCAACGGTGAAAACGTTCCAGGGTTTTATAAAATAATGACAATTATAGCTTCATAAAAAACACCCCCAACATTACTGTCGGGGGAATTTTTGCTTTTATCAATGCAGCATTAAAATTTAAAATTGTAGGTGATCGCCGGTATTATCGGGAAGATGCTTACCTGCGTTGCAGTTACATGCAGGTTGTTTTGATCCAAGGAACCCTCCTGGTCAAAATAAATAAAGTAGGGGTTTTTCCTGCTGTAAGCGTTGTACACACTAAACACCCACTCCGTGTACCATTTTTTCCGGGTCTCGTTTTTCTTAGGTGAATAAATAGCAGCAAAATCGATGCGGTGATAAGCAGGCAGGCGGTATTCGTTTATGCGGCTGTACTCCTGCGTTAGTAACCCATTTACAAAATAAAAACGAACCGGTAAGCTGGCTGCGTTTCCACTGCCATAAACAAAAGTGCCCGATAATTTCCAGCGCTTGTTCAATTGGTACATCGCAACAATGCTCATATCATTTCTCCTGTCATATTTGGCAGGATACTTCTCTCCGAAATTAAGAT
>JAZKGV010000009.1:0-2663 GCA_040385725.1 Bacteroidota bacterium
TACATGACGAGATGAAGGCGCATGGCCGCATTATCCCCAATAGCGCATTTGATCTTACACTAAAAGCTTATCAGCAGGATAAACCCAGCTGGATAAAATCAAAAGAATTGCTGCAAAAACTTATTGATGATTGTAAAAAAAATAACAGCCAGTTACTGGTGCTCAAATTCACTGAAATAAACATGCTTGATTATAGCGGTATTTTTGAAAAAACTGATAGTAGCATAAAATCTTTTTTTGATGCCAACCCCTCCGTTGATTACCTGGATGTGGGTAAAATTTTTAAAGGTGAAAATTCAAAAGACTATTTTTTATCCAAATACGACGGGCATCCCAATGAAAAGGCTCATGCGAAAATAGCAGCGGCGGCATTTGAAGAGATAAGGAAATTACCTGAGACGCAGGGAAGATTTGGAAACTAATAGTGACTTTAATCGACTTATATTAAAGATACCTACCCCTGCTGGAATTCCTGTGCATAAGTTGCCTGCTTTTGCAATTTAAAAAACTGTTTTCAGCCGTAAATTTGAGGTTCGAAAATTTTACAGCCGAAGATTGACAACATGAAATTCTCACACCTCCACGTACATACCCAATTCTCTTTATTAGATGGTGCTGCCTCTATAAAGAATTTATACAAAAAAGCCATTGCAGATAAAATGCCGGCACTCGCCATCAGCGACCATGGCAATATGTTCGGCGCTTTTGAATTTGTAAAAGAAGCCTACAACCATAAAAATGATGACGGCACATTAAAAGTGAAGCCAATTGTTGGTTGCGAATTTTACATTACCAAGGACCGTCATTGCAAAACATTTAATAAAGAAGAAAAAGACCCACGCAATCACCAGATACTATTAGCTAAAAATGATGTGGGTTATAAAAATTTAGTAAAGCTTACATCGCTTGGTTTTATTGAAGGCATGTATAGCAAGTATCCACGTATTGATAAAGAGCTCATTCATAAATACCACGAAGGATTGATTGCAACTACCTGTTGCCTCGGTGCCCTGGTGCCACAAACTATTTTAAAGCAGGGCGAAGCAGAAGGGGAAAACGAATTCAAATGGTGGTTGAATATTTTTCAGCAGGATTACTATGTAGAATTACAAAGGCATGGTATTCCTGAGCAGGATAAAGTGAATGAAGTGCTGCTGAAGTTTGCAAAGAAGTATAATGTAAAAGTGATTGCCAGTAATGACAGCCACTATGTGGATCAGAAAGATTTTAATGCACATGATATCCTGCTCTGCATCAACACCGGTGAAAAACAAGCCACTCCTGCCCTACGGGAATTTAGTGATGGTGATGTTTTTTCCAAAGGCAAACGTTTTGCATTTCCAAATGATCAATTCTATTTGAAGAATACAGCGGAAATGAGTAAGGTGTTTGAAGATCTGCCGGAAGCCATTGATAATACAAATGAAATAGTTGATAAAGTTGAACTGCTCGATCTAAAAAGAGATATCCTGCTTCCAAATTTTGTTGTTCCGGCAAATTTTAAAACACAGGATGATTACTTAGAACATATTACCTGGAGCGGCGCTAAAGAAAGATATAAGATTCTTACACCAGAGACAGAAGAGAGAATAAAATTTGAACTAGGTGTAATAAGAAGCATGGGCTTTGCCGGTTACTTTTTAATTGTAAGTGATTTTATCAGGGCGGGAAGAGAGATGGGTGTATTTGTTGGCCCGGGCCGTGGCTCCGCTGCCGGTAGTGTGGTGGCGTATTGTATCGGCATCACCAATATTGATCCTATCAAATACAATTTGCTGTTCGAAAGGTTTTTAAACCCGGAACGTAAGAGCATGCCCGATATTGATACGGACTTTGATGATGATGGCAGGCAAAAAGTAATTGACTATGTAGTGCAGAAATATGGTAAGAACCAGGTGGCGCAGATTATTACTTATGGCACCATGGCTGCTAAATCAAGTATTGCCGATGTGGCAAGGGTGATGGATCTGCCATTGCCTGAAAGCAGGGCGTTGACAAAATTAGTTCCAGAAAGGCCAGGCATTAATTTGAAAAGATTATTGCAGGCACCGATGACGATAAAAGAAGCAAAGGGTGGAGAAAAGTCACTAGAAGAAAAAGAACAATTACAGGCCGATGATATTGAAAATGTAAAACGATTAAGAGAGATATACAAAGGCACTGATCTCAACAGTATCATTCTTCATGAAGCAGAAACACTGGAAGGATCTGTACGCAACACTGGCATACATGCCGCTGGTATCATCATTGCACCAAGAGACCTGACCGATCTTATACCTGTTGCCACTTCAAAAGAAAGTGATTTGTGGCTGACACAAATTGAAGGTAGTGTGATCGAAGAAGCCGGTGTTATCAAAATGGACTTTTTGGGATTGAAAACGCTGAGCATTTTAAAAACTGCATTGGCGCTTATCAAACAAAATCACGGCATTGAAATTTCTATCGACGAAATTCCGTTGGATGATGAAAAGGCTTATGCATTATACCAGCATGGCGATACCAATGCTACATTCCAGTTTGAAAGCCCCGGTATGCAAAAGTATTTACGGGAGCTTAAGCCGGATAAGTTTGATGACCTGATTGCGATGAATGCCTTGTACCGCCCCGGCCCTATCGCTTACATTCCTGAGTTTATTGACCGTAAGCATGGTAAAAAACAGGTA
>JAZKGV010000010.1:0-9337 GCA_040385725.1 Bacteroidota bacterium
TACTTTCTCCCGGAGGACTTACTTTTTATGGTGGGCTTATTGTGGCAGCTATTGCTGTATGTGTGTATGCTGCAAAAAAGAATATAAAACTGGTTCATTTAATAGATGCCGCCGCACCTGTTTTGATTTTGGCTTACGCACTTGGCCGTATTGGTTGCCAGGTGGCAGGGGATGGTGATTGGGGTATTTATAATAGTGCTTATATAACCGGCGCTCATGGAAAAGCTGTGGAAGCAAAACCGGGTGAATACAAAGCACAATTGGAAAAATACAGCACCTATTTTTTAAAAGGAGATTATAAAGATAGAACCCTTGATGAAATACGCAATAAGACAGTTAAATCACCATCATATCTTCCTACATGGATGGTGGCTTACAGTTATCCTCAAAATGTGAATGATGACGGTATTGCAATGCCGGGGATCAAGGATGAACATAATGCCATGCTACCTGTGCCGGTATTTCCAACACCTTTTTATGAAACCATTATCTGCACTATCCTGTTCTTTATTTTGTGGGGTATCCGCCGCCGCATAAAGATTGCAGGGTTAATGACAGGTATTTACCTCATTTTAAATGGCACCGAACGTTTCCTAATTGAGCATATCCGTGTAAATAATCTAAGTACCCTTTTTGGCCTGCAGCTTACACAGGCCGAACTGATCTCTTTTTCTATGATTATTGCCGGGGTTATTATCTCAGCCTTTGTTTTACTAAAGAAAAAAACCGAGGACTAATCTTTCCTTCACTTCAAATCTAATAAAACTCCGTTCAGCCTTTTTTGCTGCCGTTTGTGTAAAGAAATGTACCTTGCAATGCAAAGTACCTATCTTTAGCCTGTAATATTTAAAACAAAGTATAGCCATGAAATTTTTATTTACCACGCTGATTGTTATCAGCACAATCAGCTTGTGCCTTGCACAAAACCAAAACGGAACCATTAATGGTTCCATTAAAGACGGAGGCAATCAAAAGATCATTGATGCAGCCTCTATTTCTCTCCTAAAAAGTAATGACAGCAGCCTTGTAAAAGTGGCTGTTACTGACAAAGAGGGAAATTTCATTTTCGAAAATGTAAAACCAGGTGCTTACCTGGTAAGTGCCAGTTCGGTCGGCCATGCAAAAACTTATTCGCAGGCTTTTACGATCAGTGAATCACAAACCAGTGCCAATGTAGGTGTGCTCCAATTGGTGCCATCGAATGAAACGCTGAAAGAAGTAGTGGTAGCCAACAAAAAACAATTCATTGAGAGAAGGGCAGACAGGACAATTGTAAATGTAGATGCTTCTATTTCTACTGCTGGCTCAACTGCATTGGATGTGCTGGAAAAATCTCCGGGAGTTTCTATTGACAAAGACGGTAACATAACCCTGAAAGGAAAGCAAGGGGTTAAAATATTTATTGATGGCAAGCCCTCTTATCTATCCGGCCCTGACCTTGCTAATTTTTTAAAAAACCTCTCTTCATCACAGTTGGATCAATTGGAAATAATGACGAACCCTCCGGCAAAGTATGATGCCTCAGGCAGTGCAGGGGTGATCAACATCAAAACAAAGAAAATTAAAATGATGGGCCTGAACGGAAGCCTTAATACATCAATTACACAAGGCAAATACATAAGAACAAATGAAGGTGTGAATTTTAATTACAGGAATAAAAATATAAACCTGTTTGGTAACTATGGATATAGTAACAACAAGCGGTATTCAGAAATAACGATTTTAAGAAAGTTCCGAGATAAAGATTCAAAGCAATTGCTTTCCATCTTTGACCAACACTCAAAATTTACAGATCATAGTTATTCTCACGATCTGAAGTTAGGTATCGATGTTACACTCACAAAAAAGACAACAATGGGTGCTGTGGTTTCAGGGTTTATCAATAATAATAATTTTAATAACAGCGGAACCACATTGTTGAAGAATGATCTTGGAATAACAGATTCAAGTATGGTAACCGCAACCGATATGAACAATAAATGGAAAAGCTTCAATGGCAATTTTAATCTTCGGCATGTATTTGATACCACTGGCAGGGAATTGACTTTTGATGCAGATTATATCCGTTACAATCAAAACAATTATCAGTTGCTCGACAATCAATATTTTGATATTAACAACCAACAAAACACCCCGGGTGATACATTGATAAGTAAAGTGCCTTCTAACATAAATATATTCAGCTTTAAATCCGACTATAGCCAGAACCTGAAAGGCAATATAAAATTTGAAGCAGGTATAAAAGCAAGTTTTGTAAAAACAGATAATGATGCAAAATATTACCTGGCAAAAAATGGCAATACTACCTACGACAACAATAGAAGCAACCATTTCATTTATGAAGAAGAAATAAAAGCTGCATATGTAAACATAAACAAGCAATTGGGTAAAAAATGGAATACACAGCTTGGATTACGTTTAGAAAATACTGTTTCAAAAGGTAACCAGGTTACTACCAATCAAAAGTTTGAAAGAAATTATACCCAGCTATTCCCAACAGTGTATGTGAGTTTTGATGCGAATGAAAAAAATAATTTTTCTGTTAATTATGGAAGAAGAATTGAACGCCCTGATTATGCAGACCTGAACCCGTTCTATTTCTTTTTAGACAAATACACATACGAGTCAGGTAACATCAATCTTCGGCCGGAGTTTAGCCATAATATTGAGTTGTCTCACACTTTCAAAGGCAATTTTACAACCACACTTAATTATACCAAGGCAACTGATCTGATGAATGATATTCTCGATCAGAACGAAGAGAAGAACGAAACGTTCATCACCAAAAGCAATATTGCAAGCCAGGAACAGTTTGGCATTACTATGACCGCAATGGTGCCGGTTGCAAAATGGCTGAAAGTAAATGTATACGCCAACTTCAGTAATAACAGGTTCAAAGGATTTATCAATAATTCAAATGTTGATCTGCAAAGCAATCTTTTTTCTGGTAACCTAAGTGCCCAAATGACTTTAGGCAAAGGCTGGAATGCAGATATCAATGGTTTTTACCGCAGCAAAGGTTTACGGGGCGTGTTACTTATGGGCGGGCTTGGTAATGTGAATGGGGGCATTTCCAAATCCATATTAAAAAATAAAGGAACAGTGAAGTTGGGCTTCAGGGATTTATTTCTTACACAGCAATTTAACGGTACTGCAGAGTATTCATACATCGATACACGTTTTCATCAAAGAAGAGATAGCAGGCAGGTGAGCCTTAGTTTTAACTGGCGGTTTGGTAATGGAAAGCCCCAGGCGCCAAAAAGAAAAATTGGAGGCGCCTCAGAAGAGCAGGGCCGGGTGAAGGCAGGAGGAAATTAAACTTTAAAAAACGCAATTCTTTGAATTGCGTTTTTTATATTTGTTATCATTCATTGAAACCATATCGCCATGCCATCATTTGACTTCAGCAGTAAAGTTGATCTGCAAACTTTAGACAACGCTATTAACATCGTTACAAAAGAAATAACCAACCGTTTTGACTTTAAAGGCAGTCATGTGGTTATTGACCTCAATAAGAAAGATTTTAAGGTAAACCTGGAGGCAGACAGCGAAATGAAACTGCAGCAGATAATTGACGTAATGTTAAGCCGAAGTATGAAACAGGGCCTGGCGGCAGAAATTTACGACCTCAGCAAGGAGCCCCACCAGAGCGGAAAAGTGGTAAAACAGGAAGTCCCTGTAAAAAATGGAATAAAACAGGAGGATGCTAAAAAAATAGTGAAACTGATAAAAGACAGTGGTTTAAAGGTGCAGGCGGCCATAATGGACGATATTATACGGATCACTGGCAAAAAAATAGATGATTTACAGGACGTAATACAGGCATCCCGTGGCTGGAACATCGGCGTTGCCTTGCAAACAGTGAATATGAAGAGTTAACATATTTTCCACTGCAACCGTTAACAGTTCATTTTCATTGTCCTTGTAAACTTTTTGTTCGGTTTTTTGTCTTTAATTTGGCGGTAGTTCTTTAAAACTAAGGGATTTAAACTTTGCCGGAAGGGCATAAAACCTTACTTTTGCGGTCTTTAAAAATTAGCATGGCAAAATCCATGCACTAAAAAACACAATTATGAAAAAAGATTTGCATCCAAAAGGTTACCGTTTTGTAGTGTTTAAAGATATGAGTAATGGCTACCAGTTTTTGAGCCGTTCTACTGCAGAATCAAAAGAAACAGCAAAATGGGAAGATGGTAATGAATATCCATTAGTGAAATTGGAAATTTCAAACATGTCACATCCTTTTTACACTGGTAAAAATGTGTTGGTGGATACAGCAGGACGTATTGACAAGTTCAAAAGGCGTTACGAAAAGAAAGCATAATACAACTATATATAGTTTTATAAAGATTGTTTTTCATGGCTATACTTTAAATCCCCTACGGTTCTCCGTGGGGATTACTTTTTTAAAGTGTATGGTTGTGAAAGTTTTTCAACTCAACTACAAGGCATCCGTCTATGACGGATGCTTTTTTATGTATCTGGTAAATGTATTACTGCTTAATAAAATATCTTTACCCATCTCATGGTAGCCTCCACCAAAAAATTATATAACGATGCTTATGCAGGGCTTTCTGCCAGTACATGGTGGCTGAGCCTGGTAATGCTTATTAACAGGAGCGGAACAATGGTGGTGCCTTTTATGACCTTGTACATGACAACGCAAATGAACGTAAGCATTGGTAAGGCTGCCTTTGTAATGAGTTTATTTGGGGCTGGATCTGTGGCCGGTGCTTTATTGGGTGGAAAAATTACTGATAAAGTTGGCTTTTATTATGTGCAGCTGATTACGCTTATTGGTGGTGGCATTATGTTTATTGTGCTTGGGCAGATGAAAAGCTATACCGCTATTTGCATTGCTTCATTTTTTTTAAGTGTGATAAATGAGGCTTTTCGCCCTGCTAATACGGTTGCTATAGCACATTACAGCAAAGAAGAAAACAGGACGAGATCATACTCACTTAACAGGCTGGCTATAAATCTTGGATGGGCAGTTGGAGGCATGTTGGGAGGGTTTATCTCCGACTATAATTTTGAACTCTTGTTTTGGGTGGATGGCTTTACCAACATAGCAGCAGGTGTTTTATTGTATTGTGTACTCTCGCCTTCAAAAAACGAAGCAACAAAACAAAACATTGAAAAATCTGTAACTGTTGTAGCATCTGTATATAAAGATCATCTCTATTTATTCTTTGTTTTTTTACAAATATTGTTTGCCATTTGTTTTTTCCAGTTGTTTACGATCCTTCCAGTTTTTTTTGAATCAGAATGGCACCTGTCAAAACCATTTATTGGTTTTACGATGGCATTAAACGGGCTTTTGATTGCATTAATTGAAATGGTACTGGTGTATAAGCTGGAAGGCCGGCGTCCCTATCTTCATTATATTTTTATAGGCGTGTTTTTGGTTGGGTTATCGTATGCAATGCTCAATATTGATTTCATGAATGTATATTGGCTTGCCATTGCATCTTCCGTTGTTGTTACGTTGGGAGAAATGTTGTCCATGCCATTTATGAATTCATTCTGGATAAAAAGAACACAACCATCTAACAGGGGCCAATATGCCGGTTTATATACAATGGCGTGGTCAATGGCGCAGGTGGTGGGCCCTGTTACAAGTGGGCAAATAGCAGAGCATTACGGTTATGATGTATTGTGGTGGGGCACAGGTGTTATTTGTTTATTGCTTAGTATTACCTACCTGCTGATGCAAAAATTTGCTCATAATAAGTAGTATTATTTTTAAACTACGCAACCATTTTTCACAAATAATAATCTTGTTACTGCAAAAGGTTTACTTAGTTTTGAAACCATATTATAGCAGGGACAGCCCTGTTATTTTAATTTGCAGCATTAATGTATGACAAAAAATTACACCCATACCTGGCATTACAAACTGGCACATGCCGACAATTCGTTTTCCCTTTATTTTAACGACAGGCTTATTGCCATCCTTCTCAAGCCATCTTCGGGCAGGTGGCCCATACATGCCACCATTAATGAGAAAATGTATTCCTTTTCTGCAAAGGGGCTGTTGCCGCATACCATAAAAATAGCAGATGCCATCACAGGCGAAGCGATTGGCGTTATTAAAATGCCATTATTGCCATCTTTGCTTGCCACCACAAAATTTGTATTTAGTAATGGCGAAGAATTTACCTGGTACAGCAATAATTTTTTCTCCCTTCACTGGAAGTGGAAGAAAGGAAATGAAAGCATTGTGGATGCTATTGATAACCTTGCGGCGAAAAAAAATAATGGCATCATTGCTATTAATGACTATAAAGCTGGTACCGATCTTTTAATTATTGCAGGTTTTTTTCTTTCACTGCTTAAGCGTAGCAAATTATCAATGGGAATAAAGGGATTGAAAAGAAGAAGGATAGGGTTTTCAAAACAGCAAGCGTAATTAATTCACTTCCACGGGGTTCCGGTTCTATTTTTTCGGTATATATTTTCTTATTGCTATCCCCCCTGTTGGTATTACAAACACATCTTTGGCAATAGGTTCTTTCTTTACTTCCGATGCTTTAAATATTACAGAACCCCTGTTAGAAACATATTCATATTGCAATACAGTGCCGGGTATGCAGGTAAAAGCAGGGTCAATAAATTTGTTGCCGATAGATATACTGTTAGTATAGTAAGTAATTATTTCTTCCCCTGAGGATAAATGCAATACCGCTTTTTTACAAGTATAGCCAGCGATAATAATACTATCGCTAATGGTATCGCAGGTGGCACCTGCATATTTGCTATTGTAATTTTCCCAATCGGCAGCAGTCAGTTTGTACTGGTATTTTTTTGAACCTGATTCTTTTATTACCCTTACTTCCTTTAAAGTGCTGCTGTCGTAATCAAAAAAAATACTCTCCATCCTCATCAGCGATACCAGCCTTATCCTTGCTTTGCTGTCGCTGATAAAAACTGCTTTAGTGCCGCCGTTGTATGTTTCCTCTATTCCTGTTGATCTTTTTGTTTTGCGGATCGTAATATCATACACAATAGTAAGATTGTGATTTTTTACCTGTGCAACTATTTTACAAAACACAGATTGCCCTGCAAACAACAATAATAACAGTGGCAATTTCCATTTCATAATTAAAATAAATCAGCAGTTAGTTATGCATTAAAAAATCAGAAAGGTCAATAATGTCGGCAGGATTTTTATCCAGCTTCTTATCAAAATATTTTTCTTCTTTTTTCCGCCACCTGTCAAATTTCTTTTTTGCCTTTTTTGCTTTTCTTGCCATTTTGCCATTTCTTTTGGTAACATACAGGTCCTGCAGCATGGCAACCATTTTATCACTAAGATTAATGTAAGAATACTGGTTAAGCGTTATTTTTTTTGCAGACAGTGTTTTATAAAACAAATTATCCCTTCCGTTCTCTTTATAATTTATGAGTGTAAAAAACACGTCGTTGCTTGTAAAACTATTTTCATTGCCAGCGTATAGTACGCCGCCAGCGTTACTTTTTTTGTTTCCACCTTTTACAGCAGCAACCGTATTGCTGCCTTGGTTATTTGCAGCCGCAGTATTTTCAAGGCCATTAATGGCAGCATCACCTGCTGCAATGGTTGCAACAGTATTACTATCGTTCTCTTTGGCAACAGGAGTATTTTTTATTTTTTCTCCTGCAGCATAGCTTTCGCCTGTTTCTTTTTTATTAAATATGGTTACATACACTACAGCACCTGCTGCTATCAGCAACAGCACCACGGCTGCTCTCCTCCAGGATATTGATATTACAAAAGGCTTCTTCTTTTCAGCTACGGCTTTTTCACCAATCATAATTTTTTTCAGATCCAGTTGTGGTGCCTGAAGTCCATGATCTTTCAATTGGCCAAATGCTTTTCTATCAGCAGTTTCTTCCGGCGTTTCATGCATGCACCTTTCCCATGCCTTTTCAAAAGCATCAGCAGGCGGTTGCATTTTGTACTGCTGCAGTTTGTTTAATATGGTGTTGCTGTTATCAGCCATTAATAGCCTGTATATTTTTCTGCAAGATCACTTTCGCTCTTGATAACTGCGATTTACTGGTGCCTTCACTAATGCCCAGCATTTCGCTTATCTCCTTATGCGTATAGCCTTCCACTAAATAAAGGTTCACTATAAGCCTGTAACCACTCGGTAATTCCTGGATAACTTTTATCAGGTCGGATTGTGTAAGCCTGTCTATGCCACTTAATTCACTTGTTGGTACGTCGGTATTATCAGAAAGCTCTGCGTATAATAATTTTTGTTTGTTCTTTAATTGATCAAGACAGCTGTTTACAAAAATGCGTCTTGCCCACCCCTCAAAGGAGCCGGTTCCCTGGTATTTATTAAGGTTTCTGTAAAGCCGTATCAGCCCTTCCTGGAACACATCGTCTGCATCATGTGTGTTGCCGGTATAGCGTACGCACAGGCTGTACATCTTGTCCGAAAGCATATCATAGATTTCCCTGAATGCCTTCTCATCTTCCTGTATGGCCATCTGTAACAAGACTGAGAACGGAAGTGAAAGGTTGCCTTGTGGCTCATTAATACCTGGTACCGCCGGTTTTATCATCAAGAGGTAAAATTGTTAGGGCTGCAAAATAAGGGAAGTATTTAAAAGTTTTGTTAGTGGTTGTAAAAAGGCTTTGGGCTGTCAGTATCACAGCATTAGTTCCGGCTATCCGTTGCAAGTCTTCCTGCCGGGTCACAGACTCCGACCACAGCGTCGGAGCTTTCCACTTCTATCCGGCAGCCAATCATCATTAAATATCTTTTGAGTATTTGCGGCAATACAGCTTTTTGGATGGATTGCCGCAATGATGTAGGTTTGAGTTGCGACAATACAAGAATTAGCGGTTATTGTAAAGCGACATCTTGATAACAAGTGACTACAACCAACTATTTAAAAAAGGTTCTTGACATAACATAAATCACAAAACTTATGGACGTAGAATTTCAAGCAGGAATTAACATTGCAATCAAAATCCCCAAAGCAAGTATGACAAAACCGTTGCATTTTATAGAAATATTTTGAAGTTGGAAGTTAACGAAAAGCCAATAGACAATCCAACAATTTCCAAAACACACGAAGTGAAATTTGGCAACAATATTATTTGGCTTGACTGCGTAGATAACTATACACATTCAGAAACTTGGTTGCAACTAACGGTTTCTAATGTTGAAGAAGCGACAAATTATTTGCAATCAAAAGATGTGCAGACTTGCGATGAAATTGAAGAGCTTCCAAAAAATATGCATTGGATTCAAGACCCATCGGGAACAGTATTCAACCTACAACAGCGAGAAACAAAGTAAATAACTCAGTATTGTGCATTGGTTCTAGCTTGACAATA
>JAZKGV010000010.1:9347-15584 GCA_040385725.1 Bacteroidota bacterium
CAATAAAAAAATGAACATTTTCAATTAATTTCATCATCGCAACTTTATTGGGCAAAAGTTCGGGCGGACACAGCAACATTTCCCCGTCTTCGCCCAGCCTGCTTTGTTGACTCTTTCTCTTCGCCTTGGCTCGTGGCACACGAGCTAATTTGTGTTAATCTGTACTATCTGTGGCAAAAACATTCGTGTCTATTAGTGCAATTCGTGGACAAATCCTCCTGCACAATTTGCTCATAGGCCTATCAACCCGTATTTTTGTTTTTCATCCACTTAAATTAAAACAACAATTATATGAAAAAAATATTCCTGTTTTTGATGATCATTTTTTCTGTTGCGGTAAAAGCACAAAGCTCTGACCAGTTTATTGGTAACTGGAAGTTTAAAGATGTTAGTTCAAGTGATCCATTGGATTCAACACAAAGAGCAATGCTGAAACAGATGTTTGCAGAAATGGTAATAGATTTAAAAGCAGATAAAAAGTACCATGCCTTTTTATTTGGAAAGGAAGAAGGCACATGGAAATATGATGATGCACAAAAAATGCTAACGCTTACAAGTACTAAGGCTGAAAATAAAATTCCTGTTCTTGGCATTACTGATAAAGAACTTACACTGGAGCTTGAAAAAGGGCAGGGGTTGATACTTGAAAAAAGCCCTCAATAGTATTAAAAAACTGCATCCGCACAGTTGACAACGCCGGGTGTTTAGTTTAACGACCTGTACTCATTTGGCGACACACCAACTTTTTGCTTAAATAATCTTGTAAAGTGCTGTGGATATTTAAATCCTAATTCATATGCGATCTCACTAAGGGATTTATCATGGTGAGATATTCTTTCTTTTGATACATCAATTACTTTAACTGGATATATTCCTGTGCAGTTTTGCCTGTTTCCTTCTTAATAAGGTCGCCAAAATAGTTGGCAGATAAATGAAGTTGTTCTGCACAGTACATTACTGAAGGTAATCCGATCTGTTGTGGTTTATCAGACTGGAAGTAATTGTTGAGCAATGCTTCAAACTTTTCTAAAATGCCTTTGTGCACAGTGTCTCTTGTAATGAATTGACGATCGTAAAAACGGGTGCAATAATTCAGAAATAATTCAATGTTTGAAACTATCAGTTGCTTGCTGTGTTTATCAATGGCATGTTGCAGCTCATATTCAATTTTTGAAAAGCAGTCTAAAATTATCTGCCGTTCCTTGTCCGATAAATGCAGTGCTTCATTAGAGGCGTAAGAGAAAAAACTGTAATCATGAATATTTTTTCCCAGCGATGTGCCATGTACCAGGTCCGCATGGAAAACCAAAGCAGTTCCCTGTGGCTGATAATATTCATCCTTATCTTCTCCAATTACCTGGCCCGGAGCCAGGAATATCAAAGTGCCTTCCTGGTAGTCGTAATTCTTTAATCCGTATCTGAGATCACCACACACAACCTGTTTTAAAAAAATGGTGTAGAAGCCGTAGTGCATACGCCTGAACTTACGAGGTTCTGCTTTTTCTAAATGAACAATACTTACCAGCGGATGCAGGGTTTGCTGTTTATTAAAAGCATTGTATTCGGCAACGCTGTTGAATTTTAAGATTGTGTCCATCAGTTTATTATTTTAACTTGATGATATAAAATTACGCAAACCACTCCTTTCTTTTTAACGCTTGGCACCTAATCAGTGATATTGGTAAGTAATACAGTGATCTGTATAAGATGCCGGTATGGAATTGTATACACCTTTGTACAAGAAATAGAATGATGATGCAAAAAGTAAAATGGTTAGGAGAAAGAAAACTAAACAATTCCTTCATTCATAAAAATAAAAACACATGAAAGCAAAAATTTTAGGCCTGGCCTTAGCAATTGTAATAGTTCAATTATCATACGGACAGCAGCCACCAACAGAGACAATAAAAACTGCTATCAATAACACTCCTGAACAACAAGAAGTAATCAACCTTTCAAAAAAGAAATGGGATTGGATGGCGGATAAAAATGTAGATTCTTTAGGAATACTGTTTGATAACAGATCTATGTTTATTCACATGGGAGGAACCTGGGGAAAAACACAGGAATTGAATACTATTAAAGAAGCTGGTATCTGGTATAAGAAAGCCGAAATTTACTCAGTGGTGGTAAACATGTTTGGTAATACAGCTATCCTGCTGAATGATATTGACCTGGTAGCAGTAGTGGGCGGAAACGAAGTGATCAATCCTTTTATGGTGACAGAAGTTTACATCAAAGAAAATGGTAAATGGAAAATGGGTTCACTCACTTTTTCGCACTTACGCAGGCCGGTTAAAATGAAATAGTAATTGCTATAAGTTATTAAAGCACAAAAAAATAAGTGAAAATCAAATCTTCGTCATGGGTAAAGAAAAAATGATTAATCGAATATTATATGTTTCTCTTTTACTAAGCCTGTTTGTTTTATTTAATGCTTGTTCATCAAGTAAAGAAAGCACAAGCAATAACATAGTTATAAAAGAACAAGGCAGCTTTGCAGTAGGTGGTACGGTAATTACAAACCCGGGCACATTTGATGCATACAAATCAACAGCAGCAGGGCAAACTTTTCATGGGGACCATGCTTATATATTTTACCAGGTGCCGGTAAAAGCCAAAAAATATCCATTAGTAATGTGGCATGGCATCGGTCAGTTTTCTAAAACCTGGGAAACTACACCTGATGGTCGTGAAGGATTTCAAAATATTTTTTTACGAAAAAAATTTCCTGTTTACTTAATTGATCAGCCAAAACAAACTTACACATATACAGGAACAAACACAACAAGAAGCACAGTTGAAGGCACTGTAACTCCAACACCTGATGAGCAGGGATGGTTTGGCACATTTCGTCTTGGTATCTGGCCCAATTATTTTGAAGGTGTTCAGTTTGCAAAAGATACAACAACACTCGATCAATATTTCCGGCAGATGGCACCCAATATAGGGCCGATCGATATCAATGTAAATGCTGAAGCTGTATCAGCACTCTTTAACAAAATTGGTGATGGCATTTTAGTTACGCATTCGCACTCTGGTGGTATGGGCTGGCGTACAGCCATTAAAAATCAAAATATAAAAGCCATTGTTTCTTACGAAGCAGGAAGTGGATTCCTGTTTCCTGAAGGTGAAGTGCCTGTAGCTATGCCAAGTGCCGGCGGCACATTAGAGGCAGTTGCTGTTTCAATGGCGGAGTTTGAAAAGCTTACAAAAATTCCCATCATTATTTATTATGGCGACAACATTGCAAAAGAACCAACCAATGCACCTGGCCCTGATGGTTGGCGTGTACGTCTTGCAATGGCAAGGCTATGGCGTGATTGTGTAAACAGGCATGGGGGTGATGTAACAATTGTTCATCTGCCAGAGGTTGGAATTAAAGGAAACACCCACTTCCCTTTTTCAGATCTAAACAATATCGAAATAGCAGAGCTCATGAGTAAATGGTTAAATGAAAAGAAACTGGATCAGTGAGAGAAGAATAATTGTTTTATAAACTAATAACAGGATAATGAAAAGCAGTATCAAAAAATATTTATTACTAAACTTAATTATGATAGCAAGTATTATTTCTTCAGCACAAACAAAACCAGGCAACCCATTTGGTCTTGTTTATGAAGATGCAATAACAGCGAATGTAGCAGGCAAAGTAAATATCCATCCGGGGACCTATAAACTCAATGGCATTAGTATCGCTGCAAATGTGTACACTCCGGGCAACTTCGACCCGGCAAATAAATATCCGGCTATAGTAGTTGCACATCCGAATGGTGGTGTTAAGGAGCAAACAGCAGGATTATATGCTCAACATTTAGCAGCGTCTGGTTATATCACAATTGTTGCTGATGCTGCGTACCAGGGAGCCAGTGGCGGAGAGCCACGTCACACAGATAAACCTTTTTACCGTGTAGAAGATATTCATGGTATGGCTGACTTTATTATGCAATACAAAGGAGTTGATACGGGCCGTGTAGGTGTTTTAGGTATTTGTGGTGGCGGTGGTTATACTTTAAAAGCAGCCCAATCAGATAAAAGATTTAAAGCAGTTGCAACATTAAGTATGTTTAATTCTGGCGAGGTAAGGCGTAATGGTTTTCAAAATTCCCAGGTAAATAGCATCCAGGAAAGATTAAAAAAAGCTTCGGATGCCCGTACACAGGAAGCATCGGATGGTAAAATAATTTATGCAGGAGTGGCAAGCATAACTGATGATGAAATTGCTAAAACCACGACCGATCTTTATCGTGAAGGATATATGTATTATTACAGAACTCATGCACATCCCAATTCCACTTTTCTATATACCATGAGTAGCCTGCTGGATTTAATGACATGGGATGCTGCAACAAATATGGACTTAATTAACCAGCCTTTGCTGATGATGGCGGGAAGCAAAGCTGATACAAAATATATGACGGATGAAGCATTTCCTAAAGCAACCAATTCAAAAAATAAAGAATTGTTCCTGCTTGATGGAGCTACACATATCAAAACTTACTATGTTCAGGAGTATGTACAGCAGGCAGTAAATAAACTCACATCTTTCTTTGGTAAAAATCTGTAAGCAACCATAAATTATTTGAAATGAAAAAAAATAAAATACTTTTCTCCGTATTAATGCTGATAAATCATATCATGTTTGCACAAACACAAAAGGATGCTCAATCATCTTTGAGTTCAAAAGAAAAAAGCATTGTTCTTATTTCAGCCTACACAGCGCAAGGCAACATGCCTAAACTTCAAAGTGCATTGAATGATGGTTTAAATGCAGGGCTTACTATCAGCGAAGCAAAAGAAATGTTGGTGCAGTTATATGCCTATGCAGGTTTTCCACGTAGCCTTAATGCACTACATAGTTTGATGGCGGTGTTGGAAGAGAGAAAGAAGAAAGGTATTAATGATGCAGAAGGAAAAACGCCAGCCCCTTATACTGCTACTGAAAGTATGCTGCAAACGGGCACTGTAAATCAAACAAAGCTTGTAGGAAAAAAAGTTAGTGGCGACGTGTATGAGTTTGCACCTGCTATTGATCAGTTTCTCAAAGAACATTTATTTGGCGCCATTTTCAATAGGGATAATCTTGATTGGAAAACCCGTGAACTGGTGACCATTGCTGCATTAGCGGCAACAGAGGGCGTGGAACCGCAGTTGCGTTCGCATTATGGTGTAGGTATGCACAATGGCCTAACTGCTCCTCAATTAACAGAATTGGTAACCATCATTGAAACCAGCGTTAATGTACAAAGGGGAATAGTTGCTCATAAGTTGCTGCAGGCTGTTTTAGAAAATAAACCATATAATGCAGCTGCAATACCTGGCGATCAATTATTATTTCCCAAGGGAGAAAAAATAACAAATGGCAATTTTATTGGCAATGCCTTTTTGTATTCGATGATAAATCCAGACAGCCTCAACCCATCGCTGGTTGGTTGTGTCACCTTTGAACCCGGCGCAAGAAGCAACTGGCACCGGCATCCTGGCGGGCAGATCTTAGTAATCGTTAATGGCACCGGTTATTACCAGGAACTGGGACGCCCCAAAAAAATAATAAAAAAAGGAGAATCAATCAAATGTCCACCAAACATTCCTCACTGGCATGGTGCAAGTAACAATGAACAGTTGATACAAATTGCCATTACTAATAATCAAAATGGCCCCACAGTCTGGCTTCAAAAAGTAACTGAAGAAGAATACAACAGTTTAAAGTAAATTTATAGGAGTTAAATTCAAACAACTATGAAACAAGTTACAAGGCGTGGGTTTATTAAAAATGCAAGCGGTGCAGGCATTGCGCTATGGCTTGGCCTTTCTGCCAAAGGCAATCCATTTCTCACACCCAACATCAGCGAAGCAAAAAACTTTACACCATATATACTTGTTGAATCAAACGGAAGCATCACTATCTATAATACAAAGCCCGAAATGGGGCAAGGTACTTTTCAATCTATACCTTCTTTAATTGCAGAAGAATTTGAAGTGTCGCTTGAACAAATAACCATCAAACAATCAAACGGCGAAAAAGAATTGGGCAACCAGCAAAGGGCAGGCGGCAGTTCATCTATAAGAAATAATTATACAGAGTTAAGAAAAGTAGGAGCATCGGCCAAAGAAGTTTTTATAAAAGCAGCCAGCCTGCAATGGCAGGTAGGTGTTGAAACTTGCTATGCAGAAAACGGAACAGTAATTCATACAGCTACAAAAAGAAAACTTACTTATGGTGAATTAGTAGAAGCT
>JAZKGV010000011.1:0-7676 GCA_040385725.1 Bacteroidota bacterium
CCATTTACCTGCCCTAAACTGGCTGTGCCGTTGATATCACTCTTGAAGGTTACTGACTGGCCGGCAAAATCTGCCGTGCCGCTGATAGTTAACGTTCGTGTTGAGTTTACCGTTAGTGTACTGGTTGGCGTCATTGTTAAACTGCCTGCTACAGTAAAGTCTGTATTTAATGTAACATTAGCGCCTGCTGCAATAGTAATAATGCTGCCAGAGCCTGGTGCTGTGCCACAACTCCATTTGGTGCCATCTGTCCAGTCGCCTGTACCGCTAAAGGTATTGTTGGAAAGATCCTGGGTGATAATAATGCTTTCCTGGTCAGTACATCCGTTATCGGAAGTAGCAGTAACTGTATAAGTACCAATTGCAGTGAGGCTTTTTGAAGCACCGCTTCCCAATCCATTGTCCCATGAATAAGATGCACCGCCGGTTGCTGTTACACTGATACTTGTTTGAGTGCAGGTAAGAATTGTTGTACCGCTGTTGTTGGTAATACCTGCCGTTGGAACAGGAGCAACAGTAAATGAATAGTTAGATCCAAAAGCATCATCATAACGCAAGGTTGCTAATGAACGGTCACTTTCGGTATGTGCATTTATTTGAGACAACGTACGTGTACTGGTGTACACATAATAATAATATGTGGAGCCGCAACTTAATGAGGGAATAGTAGCACTCCATGATGTACCTGAACCAGTTGCCTGCACCACTGAAGTACCGCTTGTGAAATCGTTTGTACCAACACGATAACGTACATAAACGTTTTCACCTGCGGATGGGGTGGCGCTTGTTGAGATATTTACAACAGCCTGGCCAGTACTAAAAGTTTGACTTGTACGACTAACCGTTACTGGAGCACTAGTGGTATAACCAACATAAAACTCTGTGTTTACATAACCAGCATCTCTCATATTAAAAGTATAACGACCCGCTGTACCCATATTCAATCCCATATCCTGGCCACCACTTTGTTTAACAACACCGTTAATGGCATTCAAGGCACCCTGTCCAACATTATCAAAATTCCATTTATTTTGAAAACGGTTTCCTGATGGCCCTGAAATCAAAAGCCAACCTGCGCCGCCCCCGCCGGGCATATTGTCTGGTGTAATATCACCGCCGGAACTTTGAACATTAATAGTTGTAGTCCATTGTGCTCTTCCATCAGTCGGATTGCTGACTGTAGTAGAAATTTTCCTGTAAATAGTTGTACGGTAATCACCGCCATAAGGAGTTGTAGAATAGCCATTAGGCCTGCCGGCCCATTGCACAGGCTCACCACTGAAAACATTTTGTGCCTGTACATTTGTTTGTGAAAGAAGTGCGATCGTACACACTCCAAAGAGTAGTAATAAATTTTTCATTACTGATGTGTTTAGTTTTATAAAATATTGAGAGAGAAAATGCAGACAATATAATCCTGTAAAAAGACTTTTCATAAGCAAGCAATTTTTAAAATATTAAGCAATCAATTAAAATATACAAACGAAACAAGATCATTGTTTCATTATCTTATAAAAATTAAAACAAAACTGAAAGGGGGGACTTAAAATGAAAGTTTTAAATAAGGTGGCGGCAAGCAATTCTTTTCGTAATCGTAGCCAAAAATAGAAAAAAAAATGAAATGTGTACATTTTACACAAAATAATTTTTTTCTGTTTATCCACAACTGTACTCCGCTGCACATAAAAGTGCCTGAGAAAACCCTGCTTTGTATCTAAAAAAGAGCTGCCTATATTTGTTGCATGCTTAAAATCAGTAACCGTGGCATCCAGATGCCGCCCTCTCCCATCAGGAAATTGGTTCCGTATGCAGAAGCCGCCAAGAAAAAAGGCACAACAGTATATCACCTTAATATCGGGCAGCCTGATATTGCCACACCGGAAAAGATCTTAGATGCGGTAAGACAAAGTGATTTTAAAGTGCTTGAATACAGCCACAGCGCCGGCAATGAGAGCTACCGTAAAAAATTAGTATCCTATTATAACCATGTTGGTATTAATGTAACAGCAGAACAAATCATTGTCACTACAGGTGGAAGTGAAGCAATATTGTTTGGCTTTATGGCTTGTATGGATGCAGGCGATGAAGTGATAATACCGGAACCATTTTATGCCAACTACAATGGCTTTGCTGTGGAGGCGGGGGTTGTTGTAAAACCCATCACTTCTTCCATTGAATCTGGTTTTGCATTACCACCTATTGAAGATTTTGAAAAAGCCATTACGCCAAAAACAAAGGCGATCGTTATATGCAATCCCAATAACCCTACTGGTTATTTATACAGCAAAGAAGAAATGGAAGTGTTGAAACAGATCATTCTTAAATACAACCTGTTTTTATTTGCAGATGAGGCTTACCGTGAGTTTTGTTATGAAGGTGAACACACAAGCGCCATGCATTTAACGGGTGTGGATGAGCATGTTGTTTTGATGGACACTATCAGTAAGCGCTACAGTGCCTGCGGCGGAAGGATCGGTGCGTTTGTTACAAAGAACGCAGCACTCATCAATGCAACAATGAAGTTTGCCCAGGCAAGATTAAGTCCACCAAGCTTTGCACAAATATTGGGAGAAGCCGCAGTTGACCTCCCTGCAAATTATTTTGATACCACTAAAGCAGAATATAAAAAAAGAAGGGATACCATTGTAAAAAGGCTGAATGCTATGGAAGGCGTGTTTTGCCCAAACCCAGGCGGTGCTTTTTATGCCATGGCGAAATTACCGATTGATGATGCAGATATTTTTTGCCAATGGCTGCTTGAATCTTTTTCTCACAATAAACAAACAGTGATGCTTGCACCTGCTACTGGTTTTTACAGTACCCCAGGGTTAGGCAAACAGGAAGTGAGGCTTGCTTATGTATTAAATGTGGACAGTATTAATAAAGCAATGAATTGCCTTGAGGAGGCACTGAAACAATACCCGGGAAGGCAATAGGCAACTGGCAGGAAAGCAAAGCTGCAACGGCGCAACAGGCAATCATATCAATCAAAAATCATTCATCATAATTATAATTCTTACATTAGCTACCAATTACCAAAACCAACAATCATGAGAAAAATCCTCGCCAGCATTATTGCTGTAATGATCTGCAATTTGTGCATCTACGCACAAACCTCCATTAAAGGAAAAGTAACAGACCGAAACGGTCTGCCTTTAGAAAACGTAAGCATTAAAGAAAAAGGCGGCACTGCCGGTGCTATTACTGACAGGGATGGCAACTACACTATCACTACAAGCACTGCAAACACTACACTAATATTCAGCGGTGCAGGGCTTACACAACAGGAAGTGATATCAAGCGGCGGCTTTGCGGATGCTTCCATGGTGAACTCTACTATATTATTAGGTGCCGTAGAAATTGTGGGTACCCGTAGTTTGAAACGTTCTGCTACTGAAACAGCAGTACCAATTGATATTATACCTATTTCAAAGGTGATGAACTCTGTTGGGCAGGTTGACCTGAACCAGATACTGCAATATGTTGCTCCATCATTTAACAGTAACAGGCAAAGTGGTAGTGATGGTGCTGATCATATTGACCCGGCTTCCTTAAGAGGTTTAGGCCCTGATCAAACATTAGTATTGGTAAATGGTAAGCGCTGGCACCAGTCATCACTGGTTAATATATACGGTAGCCGTGGCCGTGGTAATACCGGAACAGACTTAAACACAATTCCTGCTGCTGCTATCGAAAGAATTGAAATATTAAGAGATGGCGCTGCGGCACAATATGGATCTGATGCAATTGCTGGTGTGATAAATGTTGTTCTAAAATCAGCAGTTAACAAAGGTTCAGCAAATGTTTCCGGTTCTGAGTTTATCACTGGTTATGGTGCATCATTAAAATCTGGTGATGGCAAAATAATGAACAGCCGTACCGACGGGCTTACTATGAATGCCAATGTAAACTATGGCTTTGCTTTAAAAAATAATGGCTTCATTAATATAACTGCAGATTATCTTAATAAAGCAAAAACATACAGACCTAATTTTAAAACCCCGGAGGACAGCGATCCACGCCGCAAAGCAGGTGATGCCTCTTTACAGAATTACAGTGTATTTTTAAACAGCGGCATTCCTATAAAAGACAACACAAGTTTTTATGCGTTTGGTGGTTACAGTTATCGCCGTGGCAGTGCTTATGCATACACAAGGTCTGCAACAAGCGAAAGAAATGTTCCTGCAATTTATCCTGATGGTTTTGATCCATTAATTGGTTCTAAAATTACAGACAAGTCTTTTTCATTTGGCATTAAAACAAAGTTCGGTGGCTGGAACGCTGACTTTAATGCCATGCTGGGAAGCAACCGTTTTGAGTATGATGTAAGCAACACGTTGAATACCTCTCTCGGCGCAAGTTCTCCTACGGCTTTCAAAGCAGGCGGCTTTCAATTGGCACAAAACCTGGTTGGTGTTCATTTAAATAAATCTTTTACGGTGCTGGAAGGATTGAATATTGCAGCAGGTACCGAAGTACGCCAGGACCAGTATAAAATATTTGCTGGTGAAATTGGTTCTTACAGACAATATCCCACTCCAACTGATGCACCAGGCGGTTCACAAGGTTTTCCTGGTTTTCAACCTGCCGACGAAGCCAACAAATCAAGGGTTAACTGGGGTGTATATGTAGATGGAGAATTAGATGTTGACAAACACTGGTTATTCAGTGCTGCCACAAGGGTTGAAAAATACAGCGACTTTGGCTGGACAGGCAACTGGAAAGTAGCAGCAAGGGTAAAGGCGACAGACCACGTTGTTATAAGAGGTTCCGTAAGCACTGGTTTCAGGGCACCATCATTACCACAGGTAAATTTCAGCAATACGTTTACTAACGTTTCCGCAGGTGTTACTGAGGAAGTGGTGATAGCACCTAACACCGGGGAACTTGCAAAACTCGTTGGTATCCCTGCATTGAAACAGGAAACATCTACCAACTTCAGCCTTGGGTTTACAGCAAAGCCAACACGTAACCTCACTTTTACAGTGGATGGTTACATGGTAAATATTAAAAACCGTATAGTATTAACGGGCTATTTCGATCAGAGTGATGATGTGATCGGGCAGTTACTTGCCGACCGCAATATCGGCTCTGCACAATTCTTTACCAATGCCGTTGATACCAAAACAAAAGGGCTTGATGTTATTGCCACCTATTCGTTCCGTTTAGGCAATGGCAAAATGAATGCTACTTATGCAGGCAACTTCAACAACCTTAAAATTGGTGATGTAAAAACCACTGCCGCCCTTAAAGGAAAAGAAGATATTTATTTCTCTGAAAGGGAAAGATATTTCCTCCAGGCATCTGCACCTAACCACAAACACAGTTTTAATTTTGAATACAGGATCAATAAATTTACTACCAACTTAAGGTTTACCAATTTTGCTGCAATCACTTTAATTGACTACGATCCAAAGCCGGAAACTTTTAAAGGAAGAACTGTAACTGACCTTTCTTTCTCATTGCAGGCAAGCAATATGGTTTCCATCACAGTTGGCGGCGCTAATATTTTTGATGTATATCCTGAATACCGTGCCGATCCTGGCTTAACTGAAACAGGCAGCCGCTACGAAGCCTTACAAATGGGCATGGGTGGCGCTATGTATTTTGTAAAGATTGGTGTGAAGTTTTAATTTCTATCGTTCTTGATAAATAGAAAAAGGCTGCAGGTTGCAGCCTTTTTCTATTTCATTTATTTTAATGAGAAGAGTAATGTAGTGATCAGTTTGCGTACACTATTTTTACAGCACTTCAATCTGTCTTGTTTCTTTCCAGCCTTCTTCATCTTCTATCATCACATAATACTTGCCTTTCGGAAATGATGTTACGTCAATTCTTTCGTTGCTGTTATTACCATGCATAAAATCATATGATGCAGTATGAAGTGCGCCAAGGAAAGTGATCCTGCACCTGCCTGCTGATAAATCCTTCATTTCAATATTGATATAATTACCAGGAACAGGATTTGGATAGAGTTTTATTCTTCTCTCTTCATTCCTGCGATGGCGTGGCGGATGATGGCCTCCGCAATTATTGTTTGGCGGTGGCGGTGCAGTGGCAAATACAAGCCTGTATCTTACTGAGGAATCTTTAGGGCTGTTATCTGTTGTGTTAGTAAATCTATACCGTAGCGTATCACCCGTTGCTATCTGTTGCCTGGTGTTTGCAATTATGTCTTCAAAATAAACAACGCTGATATTCATTGTAAAAATTTCCAGTTCATAGTCCCGTTGTTTCAAATTCCATGTGGTAAGAGGAATAGTATCAAATGTTGTCCGTTGTTCTATTCCCAGCAAAATATTGTTACGAAGTATAGCTATATTCTCCAATGGATTGGTAAGCTTTCTTGCATCAGAGAGATCTACCGAATCACTTTGTCCATTAAACAAAATGCCTACACCATCTTCAAGCGCCCTTTCATTATTGTCAAGATAAGTAAAGAGGTTGACAGAGATTCCTGTGACCTGGGCTGACAGTGCTGAAAAAATAAAAAATGAGATGAAAACAAGCAATGGCTTTTTCATAAAGGATATTATTGGTGGATATTGGTTTCAAGTTGGCGTAAGCGATTTAAAAAACTGCATTCCAATTGCAATAATCAAACCAAAGATCAGTGTATTAGTACTTAGCAGCAAAGAAATTGTACGATCCTAAAATTCAAAACAATTTGCCCGGCGAAAAGATAACAAATACCTTTTACAAATAAAACAAAAAACGGTTTATCCAACCATCGCTTCTTTATTATACCTGCCCCTGTATTCCAGTGGTGACATGCCGGTAATTTTTCTGAATACTTCTCTAAAAGCTTTATCATCCGAATAACCAACTTCATACATTACTTCATTAATTGTTTTACGGCTGGTTTCAAATGATTTTTTTGCTGATTCAATTTTCACCCGTTGAGAATATTCAATGGGAGTGTTGCCTGTTGCTTTAATAAATCTTCTGTCGAAGTTTCTTCTTCCCACTAAAAATTTAGACGACAACATTTCAATAGAAATTTTTTCGCTGATATTATTCTCAATATAAGATTGGGCTTTCACCACCATTTCATCCCCGTGCAATTTCTGACCGGTAAATATGGTGAACTCTGACTGGCTATTCCTATCCATTTCTATCTGAAAAACTTTGGAACAAAAAATCGCTGTTTGCCTGTCGTAATATTTCTCTACCAGGTAAATCATCAGGTTTAGAAAAGAATAAGCCCCACCATTTGTATAAATTCCATTTTCATCTGTGATCAGCCTGTCAGCTCGTAAATTCACATTTGGAAACATATCCCTGAAACTATTTGCATGGGCCCAATGGGTGGAACAACTTTTTCCATCAAGCAACCCTGACGAAGCAAGCATAAATGCACCCGAACACATCGTTGCTATTTCAGCACCGTTTTTATATTGTTTCGTGATCCAATCGATCAGTAATTGATTTTCCTTTACAGCTCTTTTATTCTCAGAAGCTAAAGATGGAATAATGATGAGATTGGATTTAGCTATTGATGAAATGTGGGTTTGCGGCTTCACTGTAAATAAACCCCCATAGATCTCTTCTTTTTTTGATATCCCTGCCAATTCAATTTTGTATAATTCGTTTCTACCTGCCTGTTCCCAAAATGAATTGGCTGTTGTAAATATTTCGTATGCCCCTGTTATGCATGACAGGGTGCTTAAATTGCT
>JAZKGV010000012.1:0-9664 GCA_040385725.1 Bacteroidota bacterium
ATTTTGTGGGCTCACATCCCAGGCATATTCTAAAAAGGAAACATCCTGGTTCTCTTTATTCCATTGATAAGTAAAAAGGTTATCATAAAAAGGTCCAAAATTTTTCTGCACAAACAAAGGAATTTTATTTCCTGTGGGGATGTTTACATTGCGGTAGTTGGTGCATTCTATCCTTCCTTTTTTGGTAAAGACGTATACGATCAGGTCCTGGTCACCATCTGCATTCGCCATGCCTAAACGTATTGGCAACATAAATTTTGGTGAATTAAAACTGATCTGTATGGGACGCAAAAAATTACTTTGCAGTTTTTTCTTTTCTGCTTCATTTACTTTCACCACAAAAAATTTCAAATTGCTTTTGATGTATGGGTCCAATACTTCTTCAGCACCTTTAGGAATTTTATAACCATTATCTGTTAACCAGTTTTTTAACCCGTTGCTTTCTTTAGCGCTAAGGATTATGATGTCATATTCACCAACGATGTATTGGGCTTCTACTTTTACCTGGTATTCTCTCTCTGCTTTATCAGCAACCGCTTCGTTAACGGTCGAAAAACTTACGGCATCCATATTTGCAGAAAACCCTTTTCTTTTATATGCTCCATCACAAGGGTTCTCATCATAATACTCCACCAGCCTTGGTGCACTGTAATCATTTAGTCTTTGAAATAAACTTTGATCGATCACTTTTACATCGCTCTTTTGTAATGTTACCGGCACCGGCACCACCATCGCAAAATCTTTGGTATCACCTTTAAAATCGTTGTACATAGTAATAACATTGCGGTTGCCATCTCTTACTAAAATAACCTGGCTGGTTTTGTTTTTTAAAGTAGTGTCTGCTTTGCTTACATAAAATCCGCAAAAGGAGTATAACAGCGGAGAAGCGATAATGACTGCAGCTACAATTGCAATTTTCTTTTTCATATTCGTATGGTTTTGATTAGTTTTTTTTATTGTTGAATGGTTGCATTGTTTAATTGTTGTTTGAGAACAGTAGATTGCCCAAAGTTTTTCGATAAGGTTGTTTTCCACTCAAATCTTTTTGCTTTAAAAAAATGATCTAACAGAGGGACTAAGGGTTGGCTGCATACCAATACCCAAATCGGCGCTCCATTAATAAATTTGAAAGCTGAGAGATAAAACGAAATAGCAGCTACCACGAGTGCCCAAATAATTCTTGCAACAGGATGATCGGGTGTTGTTTTAGGATCGGTTATCATAAAGAAAGAAAATAACAATAAGCCGCCGGTCGTAACAGACTGTACAAAAAAATCAAGCGGCCATCCTACATACAATATTTGTCTTGAAAATAATAAGGCAGCGTAAGTACCGATGAATGCCAATGTAACATCCAGCTTCTGCACTTTTGTAACCACAATACAACCCAGGCAAACAATAGCGAAGAATAAAACCATGTTACTTCCCCATTGCCCCGGACTTATCCATGCATTACCTGTTACAAACACAACAGCAGCAATACCAATAGCAGAAGGGTTAAAAATATGTTTGCCTTTAAAACGAAAAATGTATTTACTAAAAACAGTAATGGCAGATGCCAGCACACAGATATACCAATCATTTGTTTTGAGCAACAAACACAAACTGAAACAGCTTACTAATACGCTCTTCCAGCTTTGCCCGGTAAAAGGGTTAAGTAAAACTTTTTTTGCTATCACCGAATCAGCAACTAATTGAAACACCAAGCCGGAGCCAACGAACATGAAATAATTCCACCATTCAGCACTCCAGTGAAGAAATGTTAGTCCATAACACAAAAAGGTTAACTGGAATGCCATTTGAAAATAACGGGCATCCCAACGGTTTGCTTTTAGCTGCATACATCATTGGTTTGGGAATGGGATGTAGCAGTTTGAAGTTTTACATAAAAGAGAATAAAAAAATTTTGTTATTGATCTATCAAATCAATTTTTTGCAGGATCAGTTTTTTAACGGCTGCGGATTGTGTAAGCAGTAAAGCCTCTTTAAAAAAGGCAAGCGCCTTTCCATTTTGATCCAGTTTGCTGTATAACTCACCGAGTGTGAGAGGCAGCAGGTAATATTTTTTCAACAAGGAAATATTACTAATGGCTTCGATAGATGCAATTGCTTCAGACGGCCCTCGCAATTCGCCAATAACAATAGCCCTGTTTAATGCAACAACAGGTGATGGATAAATCCTGTTGAGCACATCATAATAGTGCAGAATGTTATTCCAGTTGGTTTCTTTATACACAACGGCTTTGGCATGTTCAAATGCAATACCTGCTTCAATATGATACCTGCTTAAATTTTCAGACACCGCTGATTGTTCTAAATGAAAAATGGCTTTTCCTATCATTTCCCTGTTCCATTTGCTGCGATCCTGGTCTTTCATTAATAAAATATTTCCTTCCTCATCAAGTCGGGCTTCTGTTCTTGCTGCAGTAAAGTGTATTAATGATAACAAAGCATGAGATGCTCCTGTATTCACCAGTTTACTCCGGCCGATCAACTCACATAAGCGGATAGCTTCCTGCACCAGGTCATTTCTTATCAAATCATCATGGTGTGTGGAACTGTACCCTTCATTGAATAAAAGATAAATAGCCGTCAATACATTTTCTAAACGGTTATCCAGATCGGTTTTTGGCGGAAGCTCAAAAGAAACATTGTTTTCCTTTAACGACTGGCGGGCACGGTACAATCTTTTTTCAATTGTATCATAGTTGGTGACAAATGCCTTTGCAATTTCTGTAACACTAAAGCCGCACAATGTTTTTAAAATAACCGCTACCTGTGCTTCTGCTGATAATTGCGGATGACAACAAACAAACATCATCTTCAACTGGTCATCATCAATATGTACATCATTTATCAGGTCATTTACTGTTGGCAGCAAAGTATACTCACTTTGCAATAATGGTGTAATGGATTTTGTGTATTGCTGATGTGTTTTTTGCCGGCGTAATACATCAATGGCTTTATTACGGGCTGCAGTAAACAACCATGCCGAAGGGTTTTGTGGCAGGCCATTTATCTTCCATGTATTAAGTGCTTTTAATAAGGTTTCCTGCACTACATCTTCTGCCAGTTGTAAGTTTTCGGGACCAAATAATTTGGTCAATACAGAAATAAGCTTTCCCCATTCCCTGCGAAAGAGATTGTCAACCAGCTGCTCAATGTGTAATGACTTTGACAATGCTTTTATAAAATGAAACAAAGAACACCGGCGCCAGTGTTCTTTGCCATGGCTTTACTTTAAAAATTACATATCCAGCTTCATCACCTGTCTTACCTGTATGCTGCCACCTTTATCAAAATCTGGGTAACCGGTGCACAAGGCCACAGCGTCATCATAATTTTCAGCATTGATGATAAAATAACCACCTACCACTTCTTTTCCTTCCGCATACGGGCCATCAGTTACACCTTTAATGCTTCCTTTTATCAATTTCCCTCCCGTCATTAATGGTTCTCCGCTTACATACTTTCCATCCTTTGCCAGTTTATCAATCCAGGTCATCCATTGGGCCATACTTGCCTGCATTTCTTCAGGAGAAGGTGTTACATCGGGGCATCCGTGAAAGATCAGCATAAACTTTTCCATAATTTTTGTTTTAATTAGTTTGAAAATATTTTATTAATGACGGGTGGCTTTTCCCTTTCCGGACAACAGCGAAAAAATTTTTTTAACTCCCGATCCAGTTTTTAAAATGACTCACGTTCTCCTGGCTGATAATTACTTCTTCTTCCACCGCAGGCTCTATCTCTAATTGCAGTTTACTTTTTGGATAAGTCTTTATCTTTTTTATTGCTGTTATATTGATAAGGTATTTCCTGTTGGCACGGTAAAATACCGCCGGGTCAATTTCTTTTTCCAGGTCTGCCAGCGATTTATCCAATATAAATTTTTGCCCGTTCTTATCAACCATACAAACCAATTTATGTACGGCATAGAAATATGCAATGTCTTCCACTTTTACTGCAACATAGTCCACACCTCTCTTTACCAAAAAGCGTTTCTTTATTTTTTCTGCAGCAGGGTTTTGATGATACTGCATTAATGATTGAAAGTTACCGGCAAAATACTGTTTAATGCTGTCGTATTTTTTAAAGGTCGCTTCCAGTTTTTCCTGGTGTACAGGTTTTAGTAAATAATCAATGCTGTTGTATTCAAAAGCCTGTTGCCAGTAATCATCATACGCCGTAGTAAAAATAACCGGGCAATCAATTTTTACATGCTCAAATATTTTGAAAGACAGTCCATCAGTAAGCTGGATGTCCATAAAGATCATGTCGGGCAAAGGATTTTGCTGCAGCCATTCCACCGATGCCTGCACACTGCCCAACACAGCCAATAGCTCTATGTTGCTGTTGCAGGCTTTAATTGACAACAGCAGCATTTCTGCGGCGGGGCGCTCGTCTTCAATAATAATCACCTTCATGCGTTGGCAGCTTATGGAGCAATGTTAATTTATTTTTTTTAAGAATAAAGCGGCTGAAATTTACATCGAAAAAACTCATCCCCTGTTTTAATGGGTTTATCTGTCCAAATTCAGTGTTCGGCAAGAGGGCTTTGCCGGTTATAAATTTTAGAAATAGATTAGATGGACAAAAAGGCTGTTGTATGAAAAAATTTTACTTCCTTCTTATTTTGCTATGTATAAATATTGCTGTTACAGCACAACAGCGGCCTTGCGCTGCTAAGGTTTACCGCCAGTTTGATTTCTGGATCGGTGAGTGGGAAGTATTTGACACCAGCGGTAAAAAAGCAGGTGATAGTAAAATTTCGGTACTACTCGACAGCTGCATCATCCTGGAAGAATGGGCAAGTGCCACTGTTGTAAAGGGCATACGCTATGCCGGTAAAAGCTACAACACTTATAATGCAGCTAAAAAAAGCTGGCAACAATATTGGGTAGACAATGCCGCCGGCGTAACCGAATATTTTAATGGCCATTACAAGGATAAAAAAATGATACTGGAAACGGATAATGAAAAGCAGGCAAATGACACATTTAAGATACAAAGAATGACCTTTCATGACCTGGGCAGGGATAAAGTGCGGCAGCATGGAGAAAACAGTGTAGATGGCGGAAAAACATGGACAACAGACTTTGATTTGGAGTATCGCAGGAAAAAATGAGTATATTTAACACCTGCTTTAATAGATTTAATATGAAATACATTTCGTGTTTTTTGCTGGCATTACTATTTTGTGCTAAAGCCATCTGCAGTGCAGAACTTACGCCATTATGCGACCCGGAAAAGAAATGTAACAAACCTGCAGACACCACGGCTATAAAAAAGACGCCGCAAAAAGCCAATCCTTCACCTGCAGCACAGCAACCGAAAAAGCAAACTGCTCAAAAAGGAGAAAAGAAAACCGGTGGTGATATTATTTCACCCCTGTCATGGAGGCCTTCTTTTATTTACTAGCTCATTCTCTCTTTTCAAAAAAAGTTTCTCACCTTTAAGTGAAACAAATAGTATGAAAAGAGCAACATCAATTGGCGGTGTATTTTTTAAGTGTAAAGACCCACAGGCACAAATGGATTGGTATGCCAGGCATTTGGGTATAGCAATGGAACAATATGGGACCAGTTTTCAATGGCGGCAGGCAGATGATAAAGAAAAACTGGGCCACACTGCATGGAGTACCTTCCAGGAAAATTCAGATTATTTTGGCGATCCTTCGCAGCAATACATGATCAACTACAGGGTGGAAAACCTCGTGGGATTGGTGGAGCAATTAAAAAAAGAAGGCGTAACTATTGTGGATGAAATAGAAGAATTTGAATACGGCAAGTTTGTTCATATCGTTGACCTTGAAGGAAACCGGGTAGAATTGTGGGAACCGAATGACGATGAATATGCAAAAATGGCAACGGCAGTTACCAAATGATGAGTGCCTTAAAAACACACTGATTATTATAGAACTTTAAAAGAAAAATGAAAAAATTTTTTTTAACGATAGCGTTGTTCTTTTCTTTTGCCATTGCAAATGCACAATTTAAAAACGATAATGTACTGTATAAAAACATTGACCCGTTTCAACTTTGCAGTGCATTACAAACATCACCCGGTTATATTTTATTAGACGTCCGCTCACCAGGAGAATATTCTGACACCTCTTCATCAGGATATAATTATGGCCATTTTAAAAATGCCATCAATATCAATATAAGAGAACTCGATAAACGTATTCATGAACTGGATGTGTATAAAGACAAACCAATTTTTGTTTATTGTTCTCACAGCCAACGTAGCAGGCGGGTAAGCAAGATGCTTTCAGACAGCGGCTTTACAAACATTAATAATGTAAACGGCGGCATTACAGCATTCCATTATCTTTCTGCTATTGAAAAAAATGATTGCCTGAAGAAACTGTATGAAACAAACAATACATACAATTTTATTTCCCCGGCCGCACTTTGTAAAAAATTAACTACTGAACCAACAAATATTTTTCTTCTTGATGTACGCAATGATTCTTTGTTTAAACACATAAGCCTTGATGAAAAGGAAAATGCAATGGGAACAATAACAGGCTCCATAAATATTCCGCTAAAAGATATCAGCAGTAACATTTCTAAGATTCCCCTTGACAAAGAAATTGTATTAATAGATATTTATGGGCATGATGCTGCAACGGCTGCTGTTATGCTGGCAGGAAAAGGGTATAAAAAATTACACGTTTTAATGGAAGGCATTGACAGGTGGTTGGCAATGGATGAGAGAAATACGCCTTGTATGAATACAGCCTATACAGCTTCGGTATCTTATAATTTGTTGCCGGTAACTACATTCAGTAACTGGATCAAAGGAGGAAAAGAAATTACAATCGTTGATATAAGAACCGATGATGAGCTTTTAAATAAACATAAAGATAAATACAGGAATGTGGGGCATATAAAAAAGTCATTACATATACCTGCAACAGATATAGAAAAAAGATGGGAAGAATTAAGCAAATACAAAAATTCGGAAATTGTATTGTATGGATTTGGCGGAGGTACTGAAACATTTAGTGCAGCAAAGACTTTAAGCAGCAAAGGATTTACAAAAATAAATGTGTTGATAGACGGGATCTTCGCCATGCGGTGGACGGCAGGAAATATTGATGGCTATAGCTGGATGAAAGACCTGGTGGAAGACACACCGGAAGAAAACAGGTAAAGAAGCTATATTTAAAGTAAAAAATAGTAACATGAGAAAAGCAATCACCATCACAGCGCTTCTATTATCTTCTGTTGTCTTTCAATTTTGTGGGTCTTCTAAAAAAACAACTGCTGCAGCAACAACTTCTTTTAGCAGAGATGTGATGCCCATTTTGCAGGCAAGTTGCACCCCCTGCCATTTTCCACCAGATGGGCATAAGGAACCATTGAATAGTTTGGAAACCGTAAAGACACATATTGACCCTGTAATTGAAAGGGTAAAATTGCCTAAAGAAGACAGGAGGTTTATGCCGATGATGAGTAAAAAACCTCCGCTGACCCCAGAACAAATTGCACTGCTTGAAAAATGGAAAGAAGAAGGAATGCCTGATTAATATAAAAATACAGACCATGAAAAATGCTATCAGTTGGTTTGAAATACCAGCAACAGATCTTGCAAGGGCCACTACATTTTACGAAACTATTTTTGGGGTATCGCTGGCAGTGATGGACCTGCCCAATATTAAAATGCGGATGTTTCCATTGGATGATATGATGACGGATGTTGGCGGCGCCGTGGTTGACAGTGGCGGCTTTCATAAACCGTCTGTTACCGACGGGCCGTTAATATATCTTAACGGAAACCCTGATGTGCAAAAAGTTTTAGATAAAGTGGAAGTGGCAGGTGGAAAAATTATAGTGCCTAAAACAGAAATATCCCCAGAGTATGGTTTTATGGCCGTGATAATTGATACCGAAGGAAACAGGATCGGCCTGCACAGTGTGCCTCTTCAAAACTAAGTATCATGGATTACAGTTTTAAAGATCTTACAGCAGGCAACTGGAATGATTTTGAAAAATTGTTTGGTGCCAATGGCGCCTGTGGTGGTTGCTGGTGTATGACGTGGCGGCTTTCCAGTGCTGCATACAGCAAAACAAAAGGCGACGGCAATAAAAAATTGATGAAAGCCATTGTAAAAAAATTTTCACCGGGAGTGATGGCTTTTGCAAATGGGGAAGCTGTTGGCTGGTGTGCCGTGGCACCAAGAAAAGAATATGTGCGGCTGGAAACATCGAGGGTTTTGAAACCGGTGGATGATAAAGAAGTGTGGAGTGTAAGTTGTTTTTTTATAAAAAAAGATTTCAGGAGGAAAGGGTTGAGTACAGCATTGCTGCAAGCGGCGGTGGATTTTGCTTTTGACAATGGCGCAGCCATTGTGGAAGGTTACCCGGTGGAGCAAAATAAAACTTCCGGTAAAACCATGCCTGATGTTTTTGCATGGACGGGTATGGCGGCAACATTTACCAGGGCTGGTTTTAAAGAAGTGGAAAGAAGAAGTGAAAGCCGGCCCATCATGCGTTTGTATAAAGTAAAAAGCTAGCTACAGATTGCACGGATGGGCACAGATATTTTCTTTTCTGTGAAATCTGTGGCATACATCATTCGTGTTAATACGTGGGAAAAAATAAATTTTATGGACAGCAATTTTACCTGGAACCGGTTTACAGTAAGGATAAATATTAAGAACACCCCTCTTGAAAAATTGTATGCTGCATGGGCAACAAGAAAAGGAATTGAATATTGGTTTCTCAGGAAGAGCGAATACAAAACTGCTGACGGTACAATTTTAAATGATGAAGAACCAGTAAAAGCAGGCGATACATACCGGTGGTATTGGCATGGCTATGGCGATGATACGAAAGAGGAAGGAACCATACTGAACTGTAATGGAAAAGATCACTTTAAGTTCAGGTTTGGCGGTGCCGGCGATTGCACTGTAAAAATATACCGGGAGCAGGATGAGATGATAGTGGAATTATTGCAAGACAATATTCCAACCGATGAACAATCAAAAATAAACTGGCATATAGGTTGCAAAACCGGTTGGACTTTTTATTTAGCCAATTTGAAAAGCCTTTGCGAAGGCGGCATTGATTTGCGGAACAAAGACGAGCAGTTGCAAAATATGTTGAATGCTTAATTGCCACGGGGGCACGGAAATATGAAGGATGATTGTTTGATACAGAGAAATCGATTTTTATTTTTAATACCTTAAAACAATTTTTTATGGCACCAGAAATCAGGATTGATGATTTTCCATTGAAGGATGAAACAGATTTTATCATCGGCCGGGCTTATGAAATTCACAGGCTACTTGGTTTTGGATTTGCAGAAATAGTGTATAAGGATGCTTTTGAGATTGAATTTGTTGACAATGATACTTTGTATAAGAGAGAGAAAGAGTACACGGTGAGTTATAAGGGAAGGATATTAAAGCATAAATTTTTTTCAGATTTTGTTGTGTTTGATAATGTGATTTTGGAAGTGAAAGCGAAAAGTGCAATAGCCGAAGAAGATTATGCACAAACTATTAATTATTTAAAGTGCTCTGGCTGCAAGGTGGGTTTAATACTCAACTTTGGACGAAACAAACTTGAGATTAAAAGAGTGGTATTTTAAATGCCACGGAAACACGGAATGATGTTTTGAGTTGTAGAAACAACAAAGGAAAAAACTTCCG
>JAZKGV010000013.1:0-1937 GCA_040385725.1 Bacteroidota bacterium
ATAATATTGCTGTGGTATCAGATCGTAAATTTCTTTTTTGCTTTCCATCAGAAATCCACCATTTTTTATCAAAGGATTTGAAGTGTTGAAGAAGAAAAATGACCTTGCCTTTACCATCAACCATAACCAATATAAAAACATCGGGCCATACACAACATTGAAGGGCCAGTACTCCCAGTTAAAAAGCTTAATGAACCAGGTTTTTGTTTTTAATTTTTTAAGCATGACGTGTTTGGTTTTAAACTGCTGTTGTTTCTAGCTGTAAAGATCTCAAAGCATGTGTATTTTCTTTCAGGTCAAAATGGTGCATGGTGGATGTATCCATGCGGATGTCAATGCCGGTTATGCTTACAGTAAGCATTTCATTATTCCTGTTCATCAACACGCTGTTGGTGCTATCTCCATCGCCGGCAAAGCAGTGAAAGTCGAATATTGATGCAGCGGTTGGATATGGGTTTTCCACTACCCATTTTTCAAACCATTTTTTTCTTTTATTGATTATTTCAGGAGTGTACAGGGTTGCACTGCTCCAGATGTAAGTATCCTTTTCATCTAATTGAGTAAAATGTTTTTGTTCACCATCCCACCTTGCTTCAAACAAATAGCCACCGATAAAAAGTACGAGGGTAAAGGGCTCGATATTATCAAGCTTCATTCCTAAAAAACAAAATTCTGGCTGATTATGTGAAATAATGTCGAGGAAAACAAGCCCCCGGCTTTTACGGTATCGTGGTTGGGGCAAATGTTTTATAAAACCACCGTTCAGCAAAACCGCAGCATTACCGTTTTGTGTAAAAGCGATCCAGCTTCCATTTGCCTTTGCATCTTTTGGATATACCAGGTTTACATCATTATGCTTATACACAGCTGGCATTATAGCACGTGGCCTTAATACATTCTCATCCCTGCTTGAAGTAATAAAGCAGGCATGTTTGGTTGGTATGTAAGTTACTGTACACATGCTTTACGGTGTTTAATGGTGGCAGATGCGATACCAAAATTTTCATCCACCCTTACAGCAGACAATTCATTCACACCAACTCTTATCAATGCCATATGATGAATAGTGTGTTCAATATTATATGCCAGTTCCCTGTAGTAATTGGTCTTCATCTGAATAAGGTCTCCGGCATTGCCAGTAAAGCCTGCTTCCAATATCAGCGTTCTATTTTTTTTCTCAACAGTTGATACGATCTCATCTAATAAAGAAGCAGCAAAATACTTGTCTGTTTCTATCCTGTAATCCCTTTTTCTTTTTTCATAGTTCACCACGCCGCTTTCATATCCTTTATTAAGCTCCATAAACAGTTCAATAATATGCCTTACATGCTGGCCGATGCTGGCATTAAAAAGTGTATCGCTTGGCATAGTATATTCTTTGCCTGAAAGATCATGCAGTACATCGCTAACCTGGGCAAACACATTTTGAATTGCTTCTTTACAATGTAAAATTTCCCTGTTCATAATTATTATTTTATGGCTGAAATATTTAATGATACTGTAAGCTCATCAGATAAGGTCCAACTGCTGCCACCTACATTAAAATCACGGCGATTAAGTGTAAACTGCCCTCCAAAATGATATCCATCGCTGGTTGCCATTGCTGTAAAAGGAAACGATATTTTTTTTGACACCCCTTTTATTGTCAATGTACCTTCTATTGTGTATGTACCTGCATTGCCACTTACTTTGGTTGAAGCAAATGTTAGTTTGGGATATTTGGCTACATCAAAATAATCCTCTTTCTTAAGATGTTTATCTCTTGAACCATTATTGGTATTTATGGATTCAGCATTCACACTCACCGTAAAACTTGCGTTTGATAGATTGGCCGGGTCAAAAACTATCTTACCTTCTACACCACTAAAACTGCCACCCACGTTTAGCCCAAAATTTTTGATACTGAATTTTACCTGGGAGCCTACGTTAATGACATT
>JAZKGV010000014.1:0-1710 GCA_040385725.1 Bacteroidota bacterium
GCAATACCAGTTGATATAATTTTTTACCTCTTCTTCTAATTTTTTTCCAGGTTTAAAACCAAGCGCTTTTACTTTTGAAATATCTGCCTTCCAGTTAATAGGGTCACCGGCTTTGCTGTTGCCGGAAAAAACAATTTTTTTGTTACCAGGAAAATGATTTATAAATATTCCGGCAATGGCTTTAATACTTGTTTCTTCTCCACAGGCAGCATTATATACGCTGCCATCAAAAGTTGCTTTTTCAATTAAAAGCTGCATCAGCTTTACCAAGTCATCAATATGTATAAAATCCCTTGTTTCGTTTCCGGTGCCAAACAATTCTATATTGCTTGTGTGCAATAGTTTTTGACAGGTATCCCAAAACAGTTGTTTCTTCAACCCGTTTCCAAATACAGAAAAAGGCCGGATAATAATTACCGGCACATTATAAATTTCTGAATATTCCCTGCACAACAGTTCACTCATCAACTTGTGATAGCCATAGGGAGATAGTGGTGAAAGTGCTGCAGACTCATTAACAGGAAGGCTAACAGGATTGCCATACACAGCAGCGCTGGAAATATGAAGCAACCGGCAGGAAGGCCTGTATTTTTTTATTGCATCCAGTATCTTTGATACGGCGATGGTGTTGCCATCAAAATCGCTTTGCGGATGAGCAATTGAATAACCAACATTGCCGCTGCCCGATGCATTGATACAAACATCAAAATCGTTTTCAGCAAACAGGGATTCAAAATCAGATGAGAGGATAGATATCTTATGATAGGTATATTCCTCTGTACTATGTTCAACTAAATCGCAACCTGTAACAGTATGGTTTTGGCTTGTAAAATATTTACAAACATCTGAACCGATAAAACCGCAGGAACCAAGTACGAGTAAATTCAAAATCGTTTGAGTTTATTATTATCGATCAAAGATTGTTTTATTGCAGCAGCATCCACTTTTTCCATCGTATTGGTTTCTGTATTAAAAACAGGAAGCCCGTTGATTGACATTATTTTTTCTATGCCTCTTAACCATTCTCCTGCCGTTGCATCAAATGCTTCTGTAAAATTTGCAAACACATACCCTTCAGATGCTGTTTTTTCTTTTATTGAAAGATACTGCATAAAAGGGTTCCTGATAAAGTACGCATTGTTACCGGCACTGTTGCAGCCAATAAAACTATACCCCTTTTCTTTTGCAAGATCATAAGCTGCTTTTAAAGAAGTTCCATAAAACTGGAAGGGGAAATCTTTTCCTCTTACAAAATCATGTTTGTACTCAATTGTGCAGGGTTGCTCAAAACCAAAAAGTGAATTGTACTCACAAATAATGATTACAGGTTCGATCTCTTTAATCGCCTTCAACACCCAGTAGTCGTTACCATCAATATCCACACTTAAAATACCCACCTCTTTTGCAAACCTGGCTTTACTGATAAGTTCATTTATGTTGGCAACAGTAATAAATGAATGAACTGCCTGCAGATCGAAAAAAGTATGGACCTGGTCTGCTTTAATGGTGCCAACATTTTTTTCGCTGCCATCTATTACCAGGCCACTCCATTGATTGTTTACCAATAAAAATCTTGTGTTGGCTTCCCGGTAATCTTCCACGCCAAACTCAATAAAGGTTTTGTTTGGTATGGGTAGTTGTTGCAGCAGCCATTGAATAATGCCATCATCGCCAAATTGTGAAAACACCTGGAATTCCACTTCGGCAAGG
>JAZKGV010000015.1:0-20360 GCA_040385725.1 Bacteroidota bacterium
TGGTGTTATTAGTGATTGGTTATTAGTAGCATGAAACCATGTAAAATCAAACCAACCTCCCACCACTAATAACCAAATAACAAATAACAAATAACCAAATGGCTACAGTAGCAAGAGAGAACATCGGATTACTCAACGACAAGATCACCGTAAAGATTTCCAAAGAAGATTATTTACCGGCTTTTGAAAAGAAAGTAAAGGAATACAGCAAAACAGCTAATATTCCCGGCTTCCGCAAAGGCAATGTGCCTGCCGGCATGGTAAAAAGAATGTATGGTACAGCTATCTATACTGATGAAGTATTAAGAACAGTAGAAAAAGAACTCTACACTTACCTGCAGGCTGAGAATCCAGATATTTTTGCTCAACCGATTGCAATGGAAAATACAGCCCCTAAGCTGGATTATGCCAACCCTGCTGAATATGAATTTGGTTTTGAAATTGGCTTGAAACCAAGTTTTGAAATTGCCCCTCTTAAAAAAGCAAAACTCACCCTGCATAAAGTAAAAGTAACTGACGAAATGGTGCAGGAAGAAGTGGACCGTATGCAGATAAAAGGCGGCAAAATGACCGAGCCTGAAGAAGTGAACAGTGAAGAAAATGTATTGAATGTTCAGTTCACTGAATCTGATAAAGACGGTAACCCGGTTGAAGGCGGTATCTCAAAAGAGAACTCTGTTTTATTAAAATACTTTTCTGCTGCCCTTAAAAAACAATTGATGGGTAAAAAGAAAGATGACAGCATTGTTTTTCAATTGTCAAAAAGTTTTGAGAAAGATAAGCTGGATATGATGCTGGCTGATCTTGGTTTGGATAAAGAGGACAAAGAAGCTGCTAAAAAATATTTCAACCTTACCATTGTAAAAGTTGGCCTGGTTGAAAAAAGAGAATTGAATGCCGAATTTTTTGCAGAAGTTTTTCCTGGTGGGGATATTACAACAGAAGATGCTTTCAGGAATAAATTAAGAGAAGAGATAGAACAATACTGGGCAAGCCAAAGCCGCAACCAATTACATGACCAGTTGTACCATTATTTTATTGATGAAACAGCAATGGAATTTCCGGCTACTTTCTTAAAACGTTGGCTACAAACAGGTGGTGATAAACCAAAAACTGCCGAAGAAGCAGAGGCAGAATTCCCATTCTTCAGCAACCAGTTAAAATGGACTTTGATAAGCGATAAGATCGTAAAAGACAACAGCCTGCAGGTAGCTGCTGATGATATAAAAACATCCATGAAAGCTGAAGTGCTGCGTTATTTTGGTGGCGCAAGTTTAGGTGAAGACCAAAGCTGGCTTGACAGTTATGTAGAACGTATGATGAAAGATGAAAAGCACGTGGACACCACCTACCGCAGGCTGATCACTGATAAATTATTCCAGTGGGCAGAGGCACAGGTTTCTCCAAAAGAAAAAGAAGTAACTGGTGAAGAGTTGAATGGCATGATGCATAACCACAATCACTAATCCTTATTCCCTAAAGGGAGACAAGGCAAGCATATTAAAAGGCAAGAGCATTTATTTGTTCTTGCTTTTTTATTTACGAAGAAAACTCTTCACCAATGGTCTGAACAATTAACGAATAACGAGAAACAGATTCCCGCCTTTTTGTCGCATTTTTTTTCCAGCACATTATTTGGGGAATGCAATCACTTATATTTGTTATCCTAAATACTAATATCAATGAACTTTGGAAAAGAATTTGAAAAGTATGCTGTGAAGCACCGTGGCATCAGCAGTAATACATTAGATGGTTATATTAAACACAACGTAACCAATCTTACTCCCAACATCATCGAAGAACGACCCATGAACATTGCCGTAATGGATGTGTACAGCCGCCTGATGATGGATCGTATCATCTTTATGGGTTATCCTGTAACAGATGAAGTGGCAAACATCATTACTGCACAGTTTTTATTTTTAGAAAGTACCGACCGCACCAGGGATATACAGATGTATATCAACAGTCCCGGTGGCAGTGTATATGCTGGCCTGGGTATGTATGACACCATGCAGTTTGTTACGCCGGATATTTCAACCATTTGTACGGGCATGGCAGCCAGTATGGCACAGGTACTTTTATGTGCAGGGGCCAAGGGCAAACGTACCGCATTAAAACATAGCCGGATAATGATGCACCAACCAAGTGCAGGCGCCGGTGGGCAGGCAAGTGATATTGAAATTACAGTAAACGAGATAAAGAAAATTAAGAGGGAATTGTATGAAGTAACTGCATATCATACAGGCCAATCCGTAGAAAAAGTAGCAGAAGACAGCAACAGGGATAAATGGATGACAAGTCTTGAAGCAAAAGAATACGGCATGGTTGATGAAGTACTGACAGTAAATCCAAGAAAAGGGAAGAAAGACTAAATAATAAATAAACAGAAAAATACCAGTGATGAATAAATACAATAACGAATTCCGTTTTAGAAGCGATGAAGAGGAAGAAGAACCAAAAGAATTACCGGAGAACCCGATGGAGAAGATGATGAGTGGCTGGCAGTTCGATAAAAAATTTATTGAGCAGCGCAAGATATTTTTATGGGGTGTGGTGGATGATAAAAGTTGTAAAGACCTGACGGCAAGATTGCTTTACTTAGAAGCTCTGGATCCCGGAAAGGAAATTACTTTTTATATCAGCAGCCCGGGCGGTATGGTTACCAGCGGCATGGTGGTGTATGATACCATGCGTATGATAACCAGCCCTGTTAGTACAGTATGTATGGGCATGGCAGCCAGTATGGGCAGTATATTATTAAGCGGTGGTGAAAAAGGAAGGCGCTTTATTTTCCCTCATGGTGAAGTGATGATACACCAGCCAAGTGGCGGTGGCCGTGGTGTAAGTGCCGATCTGGAAATAATGGCAGAACAGATAAAGAAAACAAAAGAAATGGGCGCCAGGATACTGGCAGAAAATTGTGGCCAGTCTTTTGAAAAAGTGATGAAAGATTTTGACAGGGATTACTGGATGGATGCAAAAGAATCTATTGGGTATGGAATTGTGGATGGAGTGTTAGAAAAATTGTAATAATTTTTTCAAGATAAAACCCCTTCAACTTTCTGTTGAAGGGTTTTTTATTTCCTGAACCTAAAAGTCTTCATACCAAAACCACTCCCTATCATCTTCCTTTACTTTTTGTAACGCAATCATTGATGTATTAAGATGGAGTTGCTTATCTGTTTTGTTTACACTGGCAGCAAACATTTCATACCTTATCTTTTTAGAAAATAATCCGGCAACAAGGTTCAGTGGTTTTTTTACAACAGATTCAAACATTTTCCGGCTGCCCGAATGGTTTACCTCCACATGATCTACATATTGGTAAGCAGGATAATTAAGCACATACCGCAAAGCTTTTGTAACGGCAGGAAAACCAATATCATCAAACACCATGATACCGCCAACTTTTAACATACGGTTTAGATAGAAAAAATCAATGAGCGTATGATCGAAAGTATGATTGCCATCAATAAAACAGAAGTCATATTTTTTACCTTCGGATAATAACCTTGGCAATTCAATTTCTGAAAGTCCTTCAATGAGTGTATAAAAATCAACATTGGCTTTTTTAAGATTGGAAACACCCACATTGTGAAACACAGTGCTTTGAAACCCGTCAATGATTGTGTGGTGTTTCCCCTGCCCCATTTTCTCAAGTTCAGAACAGATATACAAAGAAGAAATACCAAAGGCGCACCCCACTTCAATAGTCTTTTCAGGTTGATATTTTCTTACAAGCCCTTGTAAAAAGGCTCCCTCTTTTTCATCTATGTTTCCATCAAGGGGATATTGTTTGCCATTTGCATCATATACGATCCTTGTTCTGAAAATTTCTTCCAGTATTTGTTTTGAATTCATTTGATTGTTTTATACGATTGTAAGCTATACAGCCAAGATACAGATTGTTCTTATTTTTTATAAAGTAATAGATCATTATTTTATCGCCTCCAACTGTAGATAATCCAACATTGCTTCATTTATAAGTTCATTCATATTTTCGTTTGCTTCATTAAATGAAATGCTGATTATATGCTTGCCTTCTGTCAACTTTACATGCAGAGTATTACTAACTCCCCAATTGCTCCATTCATCTTTCCCCCGTTGAGGAAAAATAATTGTACCTGCAAACTTATTATCAATGCTTAAAGTTCGAATAGCACATTTGTTTTCAGTATTAACCGGTCCATTACCATTGGCATATCCAAAATTAATGGCGTATGAACCTTCATCTATTACAATTGGAATATCTATTCGCCTGTTTTTTGTTGTATTTATTTCGACAAATCCCTTGCCTGAAAATCCCTTGTACGGCAAATCAGATTTCTTAGCAAATTCTTCAATTTCATAAATATTACCCGGCATTGTAGTTAGCAAAAAGGGTTCGCATGCAAATGACTGTACATTATTTTTATCTACAGCAATTACTTGATATTCTAAAACGTCTACCACTATCGGGAAAATGGTCTTAATTGTTTTGTCTATTATTTTACCATCTTTAAATATCCAGTATTCTTTAGCGCCCTCAACGGGCTGCCATTGCATTTGCGGCTTCTCGTTATTATTAAAAGAAACAATCGGCGTTGCAGGCGTTGTTATATTCTCTGTTTTGTTTATTGTTCCCTGCGATGTAAATGAATTAGAAAGAATGATCCTTACAGAATGACGGCCTGTTATCGTTTGACTTATCTCATACACACTTGATTGCCTGTTGTCAATATAAAACGCCTGTACTTTATTACCATAACCCTCCATTACAATATTCAGCGTTGCATTACGGTATTTAAAATTTGTAAGCATTCTTCTGGCAGCAAGCGCTTTTGGAACAAAGGGATGAAACAATAATTTGTCAGCCTGGAACTCGATACCAAAAATTACTTTCTGCACCATTGCCAGGCTACCTGATAAACTCCAGAGCATATTGCTTGAGTTGATAACCGTTCCGGCAAAGTCCCCGTTATCTGCAACAAAGTTTTCTTTATTGGTAACAAACAAAGCAGCCGGTCTGTAAATAGCGGCAATAGATTCCATCACTGATTGTTCATTACCAACTTTGGCAGAAGCCAACGCCCAATATGATTGCACAAACGGCCACACGGCATTGTTATGGTAAGGAGGAATGTTTGGTATTTGAGGATAGATACAGGTGATCCCATAATCTGTAACCGGCACTTTAGAAATAACAGATGATTGCTTTGAAGGGTCTGCAATATTGAAATAAACACTTAATGCTTCACCCAATGCTTCTGCTCTTGGAGAAAGGGTTTTAAAATTTCTTCCATACAAATACTGTCCGAAATAACCCTTATCTGCCATCCATAAATATTTATTGATACCTGTTTTTATTTTTTCTGCATTGCGTTTATATTTTATTGCATCAGCAGGTTTCCTTACCAAAAAAGCCATTTGCTCCAGCACTTTGTTTGCATTATAGTGCACAGCATTAGTACCCAGGTTTTCTGATTCATAAATATCAGCCGGCTGCATCCACTTTGGATAAGTTTGCTCACGCCAGTCGAGAAAAGAAGATTCACCTTTTACCAAACCGGTTACAGCATCATACGCATTACTCATATCGTCATCCACAGAATTTTTAATAATAATATATGCCTGCTGCAACCACTCTTTATCTCCCGTTGCTTTATAAATTTCCCATGCGGCTGTTGCCCATATCATCCTGTCTGTTGAGCAGGGATAAGCGCCGCCGGTACCAGTGTCCTGTATTATTCTTTTTTTCTTATTCACTTTCTTCATCAAACTTTTCTTTGCCACTTCCGGTTGCAAATGTGCCATGGAAAGAATGATGCTGTAACTGATATCCCTTGTCCATACACCTGCCCATTCTTTACCTGTACGGAAGGTGCTGTCCGGCTCCACTGCTTTTATCATTTCCTCCACACTCATGTTATAGATTGCATCTGCCATTGTATTGCCGGAACGGTATTGCGGAAAAGCGGAAATATCTTTTGAGAGTTTCCAACTGGCGTCTGTTTGCTTTTCGTTTTTCTGTGTATTTAATGTCAATGTTGTTTCATAAATGCCATCCCCATCTGTATCTTTTAATTCAAGTCCTTCTTTATTATGCAGGTTATCAAAATCCCAGTCCATGGGCAATGTATTACCGGCTACAAACAAGCCTTTAAAATCTTCTTTATAAATTTTATCTCCTTTAAAAGTTGTGTAATAACCTTTTGATCTAAAATCATTCAATACCGCATTCATATCCACCCGTATAGTAAGTTTTGTTTCAGGTGATAAATACTTTTTGCTTTCAGTCGTTGTATCTTTTAATTGTTCACCAAATTTTATCAGGGGTGTTTCAGCAATCCCATTCAGTACATTAAAATGGTGATCAGCTCCCGGCTGCATTTCATTATCCTTACCATTGATGCTGAACTTAAAAGCAATTTTTGATGGCTGAAAAAGATTGGTGGGGCTTTTATAATTAGAAACAATCTCAGTTGATGATAATGCTTTGGCAGTATATGCGCCCTGCACAACACTGTCCTTGTAAATAGTATATGCTTTTGTTTTCCATATCACATTATCTGTTTGTGCAATGGTATTGAGAGATATAAAAGAAAGAAAAGCTATTGGCAATATCGTTTTCATAAAAAATTATTTGAAAAATGAATAATTATTTTTTTTCGTCAGCGATTGAATGGTCATCAACATTGCTAACGCCGCCGCTAACAGCAAACTTCATTGTTTCAGTTGCGCTGATATTGGTAATGGGCCTCACCCTTAGTCTTGGTATAATATATACATTGCCTGCCACCGAATACGCCATCGGCACATATACAGCCACATAATCTTTCAGGCCAAAATCTTCCATATCGTCCTGTGTAATAAAACCAACCCTCCACACATCGTTATCATCCACATTTGCCAGCACATTTCTTGTAAACTTCTTCTTCTCTCCTGCAAATGCTTCAAAAAAATCTTTTAGTGTAGAATAAATAAATTTTATACCCGGGGTTTTTTCAAGCACCTGGTCAAACACTTCCACCACTTTACCAAAAATAAAAGAAGAAGACACATACCCGACAACCAATACCAGGGCTATCACTAATACAAAACCCACTCCGGGTATCCTTTTAATATTGCCTGCCGCATCTTCCATCATTGTGGGAAAAATACTATGCAGCACATTGGGTAAAATACCGTCAATAAATGTAAATGCAGTGGTAATGGCCCAGATAGTAATAGCAATAGGTGCCATCACCAGAATACCCTGCAGAAAATATTGAAATAGTTTGCCGTAGTGAAATGATTTTTTCATATTACTTGGTTTATGGCGGCAAAGGTAACTAATCCGTGTAGTGTGCCCCGCCTATAAAAGCAATGTCACAACGTATTTTCTGTATTGCTGCTGCTGGCTTTATCACATCCCTGTTTCAAGCCGGCAAATGACCGGTTCAAAATGAAGAAATTGTTACGAATGGCAAATAAAATGGATGGAAACTTTGGCTACTCAAAAAGTTTCCATAGTTTTGCCGCCGATTTAGAAGATATGGAAACAGCAGACAGAATAAAACAAAAAGCCCACGACCTGGTGATGCAGTATGGCATCCGCAGTGTGAGTATGGATGACATTGCCGGGGCACTCGGCATGAGCAAAAAAACGATTTACCAGTACTTTTCTGATAAGGATGAACTGGTGGAGGCAGTAATAAAAGATAAAATTGATGAAAACCAATCACTGTGCCTGAAAGACAAGGACAAAGCAAAGGATGCCATCCATGAAGTATTTCTTGCCATTGAAATGATGCAGGAAATGTTCGCCAATATGAACCCTTCCATCATCAGCGACATGGAAAAGTTTCATCCAAGATCTTATGCCATTTTTCATCAACACAAATACAATTTCTTATACAAAGTGCTGAGGGAAAATATTGACAGGGGAATTGCCGAAGAATTGTACCGGCCTGATATAAATACTGAAATATTAATTAAGGCAAGGCTCGAAACCATGATGCTGCCCTTTAACCAGCAGGTGTACCCCAAAAACAAATACCGGCTGATAGATGTGGAGGTAGAGCTGACAGAACATTTTTTGTTTGGCCTGTCAACCGCCAAAGGGCATAAACTTATTTTAAAATACCAACAGGAAAGAATAAAAAAATACGGGCATGAGAAAAAGTAAAAGAAAGTTACTGGCAATGGCAATATCATTTTTGGTATTGGCCCAAAATGTAACAGCACAGGATACAGCAAAAGCAACCCAACATGCATTTAGCCTGCAGCAAACAGTTGACTATGGCATGAAGAATGCAACCCAGGTAAAAAATGCCTTGCTTGATGTTAAGATTCAAAAGCAAACCAACAGGGAAATTACCGCTGCGGCGTTACCACAGATAAACGGCAATATCACCGGCACCCATTATTTTAATATCCCGGTTACATCATTACCAAACTTTATTTCACCCGCCACCTACCAGGTGCTGGTGGATGAAGCTGTAAAAAATGGAAATGGCCAAACCATCGCTTTTCCCGAAGGTGGTTTTGGAAATATTGCTGCACAGTTTGGTGTCCCCTGGACGGTAAATGCCGGTGTAGATTTTTCTCAAATACTTTTTGACGGGCAGGTGTTTGTAGGTCTGCAGGCAAGAAGCACTGCTATGGACCTGGCAGCAAAAACAGCAGCCCTTACATCAGAACAAATTAAAGCCAATATTGAAAAAATATATTACCAACTGATAGTGGGTGAAAAACAGCTTGGCAGTATGCAGGCAAATATTGACCGGTTTGAAAAATTACTTCACGACACAAAAGAGATCTATAAAAATGGATTTGCTGAAAAATTAGACGTTGATAAAGTGCAGGTGCAACTCAATAACCTGAACACCGAGAAACAAAAGATCAATAACCAGTTAACAGCAGGTAATGCGGCGCTTAAATTTTTAATTAACATGCCGCAGAGAGATATACTTACGCTCACAGGTTCACTAACAGATGATGATGTAAAAGAAAACCTGCTCGACAGTTCTTATAATTACAACGACAGGAAAGACATACAGGTTCTTGCTGCAGCCAGCAAACTCTATGGGTATAATATAAAACGCTACCAGCTTAGCAGGATACCAACTATAGCTGCTTTTGCTTCTTATTCAAAAAATGCACAACGCAATTCATTTGACTTCTTTGGTAAGGGAGAATGGTTTACCACTTCGCTGATCGGCATAAAAATGTCTGTCCCCATTTTTGATGGTTTTGCAAGAAGGGCAAAAATTGAAAATGCAAGACTTACCCTGCAAAAAGCAAACAACAATTTAGAACAGGCCAAACAAAATATGGATTATGAAGTGACAACTATCAGGGACAAAATGAAAACTGCCATTATCACCTTAGACAATCAAAAGCAAAATATAAAACTGGCTGAAGATGTATACAACACTACCAAGAAAAAATATGAGCAGGGTCTTGGCAGCAACCAGGAAATATACAATGCACAAACAGAACTGAAAGTGGCACAGAATAATTATTATGGTGCATTATACGATGCCATCAGTGCCAAAATTGATTATTTAAAAGCAACCGGAAAATTATAAATCAACACAACATTCAACAATAATAATAACTGAAACATGAAACAATATTTAATAACAGGACTGGCAGCAATAGTGATACTTTCTTCCTGCGGCAGCAGTAAAAAAGATGATAATGCTTCGCTGAATGATAAGAAGACAGCGCTTGAAAAACTGAAAGCAGAGCAAAGTAAAAGCGAAGAAAAAATAAGGGCGCTTGAGGCTGAACTAAGCAAGGTTGACTCAACCAATGTGAAAGCAAAACTGATCAGTGTATCAACTGTTGGCACACAAAACTTTCAGCATTTTATTGATCTGCGTGGACATGTGGATGCAGACAATATTTCATTTATCACACCACGGGGAATGGGTGGCCAGGTAAAAGCATTGTATGTGAAGGAAGGTGATAAAGTAGCGAAAGGCCAGTTGCTTTTGAAATTAGATGATGCCATTGTACGCCAGCAGGTAGCAGCAGCAAGACAACAATTAGAAGGTATTAAAACCCAGTTGGCATTTGCAAAAAATATTCATCAGCGCCAGAAGAATTTGTGGGAACAGAATATTGGCACAGAAGTACAGGTAATTTCTGCAAAGAATAATGTGGAAACACTGGAAAACCAGTTAGAAAGTGCTAAAGAGCAGGTGAAGGTGGCAGAAGAACAATTAAAGACTTCTAATGTGTACAGTGATGTAAGTGGCATAGCCGATGTGGTAAGTGTGAGGGTTGGCGAAATGTTCCAGGGTATGGGACAGATAAAAATTGTAAACACCAGCAGCCTGAAAGTGGTTACGAATGTTCCTGAAAATTATGGCGGCAGGGTACACTACGGTGCTCCTGTAAATATTTTAATTGAAGACCTGAATAAAAATATCAAGGCAACAGTTACAAGAATAAGCCAGGTAGTTGACCCAACACAGCGTGGCTTTATTGCTGATGTAAAAATTCCTTATGATGCTGCATTAAAGCCTAACCAAACTGCTGTAGTAAAAATATTGGATTATGCTGCACCCAATGCAATAGTGATCCCGGTTAATGTGGTTCAAACGGATGAAAAAGGAAAGTATGTATATGTGTCACAAAAATTAAGCAATGGTAAAACTATTGCCAGCAAACGAAACATCAGCATTGGTGAAGTATATGGCCCGGGTGTGGAGATAAAAGCAGGTTTAAAAACAGGAGATCTTTTAATAACAGAAGGATACCAGGGTTTGTACGAAGGACAACAGGTGAACGCAACTCCTTAATTACAGGATCAGAATGAAGATCAAAACAAAAGAGAAAAAATTTGAAACAAAGAGCTTATGAAAGTAGCAGAAGGCATCAGCAAAAAATTTAAACAGTTTAAGCCAACAAGCTGGGCAGTTGACAACCGCACCGCTATCTATATAATAGCAATATTGATTTCATTGTATGGGCTGATACAGTTCACTACAATGCCAAAGGAACAGTTTCCTGATATTGTAGTGCCAACGATCAGTATTACCACAGTATATGTAGGTAATTCTCCGGCAGATATTGAAAACCTGGTAACAAGGCCAATTGAAAAACAACTCAAGGGTATCAGCGGCGCCAAGGTTAATAAAATACAAAGCACATCGCAGGCAGATTACAGTTTGATAGTAGTAGAGTTTGATACGGATGTAAAAACTGAATTGGCAAAACTGAAAGTGAAAGATGCAGTGGACAAGGCAACCACTGATCTGCCCAACGATCTTACGCAGGAACCTAATGTGCAGGAATTTGCATTCAGTGAAATGCCCATCATGTTTGTAAACCTCAGTGGTGATTATGATGGTATTAAACTGAAAGAGTATGCAGACAAGATGCAGGATAAGTTTGAAGAGCTTTCTGAAATAACAAGGGCAGAAATTGTTGGCGCACCAGAAAGGGAAATACAGATCAATGTAGATCCTTATAAGATGACAAGTGCAAGAATAAGTTTCCAGGATATTCAAAACGCAGTAAGTAATGAAAACCGTGATATAACCGGCGGTTTAATTGCTGTGGGTGACATGAAGCGCACGCTGAAGATAAAAGGTCAGTTTACAAGCGCATTGGACCTGCAAAGTATAGTTGTACGCAGCAGTGCACAGGGTGGCACAGTGTACTTACGTGATATTGCACAGTTAGTGGATACAGTAAAGGAAACAGAAAACTATGCAAGGCTCGATGGCAAAAACGTTATTACACTCAACATAGTAAAACGGGCCGGGGAAAATCTTATTAATGCAGCCGGAAAAATAAAAGGTATCGTGGCAGATATGCAGAAGAATGACGAACTGCCCAAAAATTTAAACGTAGTCATCACGGGCGATCAAAGTAAACTTACTGCAACATCATTCAACGACCTGGTGAATACTATCATCATTGGCTTTGTACTGGTATTGCTGATATTAATGTTCTTCATGGGAGTTACCAATGCATTCTTTGTTGCATTAAGTGTACCCTTAAGTGTATTTGTTGCCTTCCTGTTTCTTCCGCTTGCAGATGGTATCATCGGTACGCATGTTACGCTCAACTTCATTGTATTATTTGCATTGCTGTTTGGCCTTGGCATTATAGTGGATGACGCCATTGTGGTGATTGAAAACACACACCGTATTTATAACAATGGTAAAGTGCCTATTGTAAGAAGCGCTAAGGAAGCAGCCGGCGAAGTATTTATCCCGGTGCTGGCAGGTACAGCCACTACATTGGCACCTTTCTTCCCGTTACTATTCTGGAAAGGTATTATTGGTAAGTTTATGATTTACCTGCCTACCATTTTGATATTGACACTTGCTGCATCACTCATTGTTGCATTTATCTTCAACCCTGTGTTTGCAGTAAGCTTTATGAAACCTGAAGGGAAAGAATATGAAAAACCAAAGAAAGCTGTATTTACAAATAAGTGGTTTTTAACTTTTATCATTGGCGGCATACTGCTGCATTTTGCAGGCATGCATGGCACTGCAAACTTTTTACTGCTGATGGGTATATTAATGGTGTTCAATGCTTATGTATTGAATGGCGTGATACACAGGTTCCAGAAAAAAGTATTGCCATGGCTGATGGATCATTATGAAAATTTGTTACGCTGGGTATTAAAAGGAACAAGGCCTGCATGGTTGCTCGTAAGCATGTTCTTATTATTTCCACTTTCACTTGCCCTGCTTATGGTTCGTGGCAACAAAAGTACTTTCTTCCCCAGCGGCGACCCCAACTTTGTGTATGTGTATTTAAAAATGCCGGTTGGTACCAGTGTGCATCGTACAGACAGTATTACACATATTTTAGAGCAAAGGGTATATAAAGTATTAGGCAATGAAAGACCCGGCGAAGCTGGCAGCATTGTAGAGAGTATGATCACCAACGTAGCAGTAAGCGCCAACAATCCACGTGATAATAACAGAAGCGTACAGTCGCATTTAGGCAGGATACAGTTATCATTTGTAGAATTTGAAAAACGCCATGGTAAAAAAACGAAACCAATTATGGATGGCATACGGGAAGCTGTTAAAGGCATACCCGGCACCAGCATTGAAGTGGGACAGGAAGATGGCGGCCCTCCAACAGACCCTCCTGTGAATATTGAAGTAAGCGGTGATAATTTTAACGAAATAGCAAAAGTGGCTACCGCACTGTCTAATTATCTTGATACCAACCAGGTGAATGGTATTGAAAACCTTGCATTGGACGTTGACCTTAATAACCCGGAGATCACTATAAATGTTGACAGGGAGAAAGCAATGATGGAAGGATTGTACACCGGGCAAATAGGAATGGAAATACGCTCTGCAGTGTTTGGCCGTGAAGTAAGTAAATTAAAGGACGGGGAAGATGAATATAAAATACAGGTACGTTATACAGATCTCATCCGCAACAACATTACTGACCTTATGAATATGCGTATCACTTTTATGGATATGAATACCATGAGGGTGAAATCACTTCCTTTGAGTGCAGTGGCAAAAGTTGATTATACTAACAGCAGTGGTGGCATCAGGAGAAAAAATGTAAAACGCACCATACAGTTGCAGAGTAATGTACTTGACCTAACCATGTCTGGCCCTATTAACAAAGAGCTTGGTTATAAGATCGCTGATTTTAAATCAAAAACAAAAATACCTGCTGATGTAACCATTAAGCAAACCGGCCAGGGAGAGCAGGAAGCAGAAACAAATGCATTCTTAGGCTCTGCATTAGCAATTGCGTTGGGGATGATCTTTTTAATATTGGTGCTACAGTTTAATTCATTAAGTAAACCATTTATAGTACTTACCGAAATTTTCTTTTCTGTTATTGGTGTGTTGCTGGGTTATGCCATTACCGGTATGACAATGGCAAGCATCATGGTAGGAATAGGAATTGTGGGGCTTGCCGGGATTGTTATCAAAAATGGCATCCTGTTAATTGAATTTACTGATGAACTCCGCGGAAGGGGTATGCGTATCCGTGAAGCAGCGATACAGGCAGGTCGTATCCGTATCATTCCAGTGCTACTTACGGCAGTAGCCACAATACTTGGCCTGCTCCCGTTGGCTGTTGGTTTCAATATCAATTTCGTTTCGATGTTCCAGCACTTAAATCCACATATTTTCTTTGGTGGCGATAGTGTGGTGTTCTGGGGCCCATTAAGCTGGACCATTATATTCGGTTTAATATTCGCCTTCTTCCGTACACTAATGATGGTACCAAGCATGTACCTTATTGCGGAAAGAATAAAAAGGCCAATGGAAAGATTTTATGGTACTAAATTCATAGCGCTGCTTGGTTTTACCGGCCCGCTTTTCTTTGCCTTTGTTGGTATGATGTACCTGGTGAGAAGGATACAGGGAAAGAAAGTATGGACTGGCAAGCTGAAAGAAGTAGCTTCAAAATAATTCCTGTGATTACATTATAGTGCTCCCGACTCGTCGGGGGCATTTTCTTTTATAAAGAAAATTTTTCCGTTGTTTAGACTGATAGAAATAGCTTTTCTCCTAAACGGTTGGTTTCCAAAGCCTTTATTTCCGGCACGTAAAAGGATATATTAACATGTAACGCAGGTGGAAAAAACCTGTGTGGGTAAAAGAATAAGGCAAATAAGAAGGTATCAAGAGGAAAAAAACAGACATTTGCAACCATATTCAAAGGTTTTGCTTCTTATAGGAAACGTTGAATATTTATTCTACCCGGGCTACCAGCATTTTAGTAAGCCCTCCCCCTAATCCACTCCTGTTTAAACACATTACCGCTATCCTCAAAAACCAGTTGTACTATTCAACCGGCACCACTAATGAAAACAGGAAATATGAAACAGGTATTCTACATTTTTACGGCTATTACTTTGGGGTTATCCTCTGCTAATGCACAACTAAGTACCAGCGCAATGGCATCTTCCCTATTAACCAAACCAGTTGTTTTGGCTGATGTAAGCTTTAAAGCAAATTTTGTAAACAATGCGGCTGCTATTAGCTGGCAGGCAACAATGCAAACAAAAGTGCTTCGTTACGAACTGGAAAAAAGCATGGACGGAGAAAATTTTACTTATGTAACATCTTTTGCAGGTAATCAAAAACAATATAGTTCCACAGACAACAACCTTTTTGCTGGTACTACTTACTATCGCTTAAAGATTGTGGACGAAAAAAATAATGCCCTGTTCAGCGCCGCAGCCTTTATTGATACAAAGGCCAGCGCCAATGAAATAAGGATCTTACCAACACAGGTTGATGAAAAATTATTTGTGTGGGTACCATCTAATACAAGTATCGGTTGTGCTGCTATTAGCGGTGCAGATGGAAAAATGCAGCGTAAAGCTGTTATAAACAGCAGTAACAATATTGCTGCTATTGAAATAAAAGGCCTGCCGGCCGGTATGTACACCCTGGGGTTGCAAACCAGCAAAGGCGAAACAATAAAACTCAAGTTCAGCAAGACATTATAAGCGCCTTGCCGCACACATATATTTTAAGCCTTGTGAAATATTCACAAGGCTTTTTCTTTTTGCATTGCCGCTTCCTTTTACTTTTACAAAAAATATTTTACCATGTTAAGTAACCATGCAATTGATTACCGCATTTACGGCGAAGAATTACAATTTGTAGAAATAGAACTTGACCCAAACGAAACCGTTATTGGTGAACCAGGCGGCTTTATGATGATGAGCAATGAAATACAAATGCAAACAATTTTTGGCGATGGCAGCCAGCAGCAAAGTGGTGGTTTGCTTGGCAAATTGTTCAGTGCCGGCAAGCGTTTACTCGTTGGCGAAAATTTATTTATGACAGCTTTTACCAACACGGGCCAGGGAAAAAAGCATGTAAGTTTTGCAGCGCCTTATACAGGAAAGATCATTCCGCTTGATCTGTCAAAATTGGGTGGAAAGATCATTGCACAGAAAGATGCATTTTTATGTGCAGCCAAAGGAGTAAGTATTGGAATAGAATTTCAGAGAAGATTAGGCACAGGTATTTTTGGCGGCGAGGGCTTTATTATGGAAAAACTGGAAGGTGATGGGATGGCGTTTGTTCATGCAGGTGGTTATGTAATAGAAAAGGAATTGCAACCGGGTGAGATCTTAAAAATTGATACCGGTTGTGTGGTGGCCTATACTGCAGGTGTTGATTTTGATATTGAATTTATCAAGGGTATTAAAAACTGGATGTTTGGCGGTGAAGGTTTATTCTTTGCTGTATTGCGTGGGCCCGGTAAAGTGTGGATACAATCATTACCTATCAGCAGGCTTGCCGGAAGGTTACAGCAATATGCAGTGGGTGGAAGAAAAGAAGAAGGAAGTATATTAGGTGGGCTGGGTAATTTGCTGGATGGAAGGGAGTAAATTATTTGATCATCTTTTTAAGGGGTAGCTATTTAAATAGTTACCCCTTTATTCATATAGCCCGGAGCTTTGATATTATAATTGTTCAGGATTGCCGGGGCAATTTCGGTTGTGGAAATGGTGGCAACGCCTTTATCTTTTAATCCTTTTTCTGATGGGTATATAAGTAATGTGCCCTGCGGAATGTGATAGGCAGTGGAGCCGCACCTGTCCTGTATTTTTACATTTTCCATTCCTGAAAACTTTAATGGAATAACCTGGCCCATCAGTTCAATTTTTATTGTGGCCTCATCAAGATTGCTAAAGCCGATATCAAGGCAGTACACACCTTCTCCTTTTTTCCTGTAATTAATTTTTTGATCATTTACCCGTAAGGTTTCCATTTTTTCCTCAAACTCGTTCCGTTTATCAACGTGTACCTGCACATTAAACTGCGGCATCATGGATGGTTTAAGTTCAAAATTTCCTAACCCAAGATTAAAATTATCCATGAATTTTTTTCCATTGGTTACAAACAGGTCAGTATAAATTTCACGTGTTTCCACTGCTGCTTGCCCCATACTGGAAAGAACCCATAGTGAATACTCAGGATTGGTATCTATAAACTTCATCAGCCGCCCGATCATTTCGTCTGCTTTCTTCATCGTGTACACTATTTCCCCATTATAGGTTTCAATCCACTCTCTTCCTAATGTGAGGTTTTCATAATCTTCCGGAAAAGCAGCGGCCCAGTACCTGTGTTGCGAAGAAGCAACATGATTGGTGAAAAAAGTAGCAAAGTCAGGTTTTTTTGTAGCCAATTGCTTATAAAAAATATCAAAGCCAATAACTGACTGATACGTTCTTCTGCGTACAACTTTCCATTTATTAATTCTTTCATCCACCATTTGTGCTGCAAGATCTGAGGCAGTTTTAAACCTGAAACCAAGGTCGGGAAGCTTTGCTAAAAACTGCATCGCTTCCTTTGCAGGGATTTTTGTATTAACCACCCGGCTACTGTCTCTTGCCATGCTGAGATTAAATTTCTGGAATGCTTCCAGTTTTTTGGGAAAGCATTCACTGCCGGCTGCAAACGTATCGGGAACATAAAAAGAGAAATCCTCCACATTTCCAGGGAGTGGATGCGTATGCAGTGATCCAAACAAGCCAACTTTAACCCCCTGTTTGGCCAATATGTTCCATACGGCCGGGTATTGTTCTTCCTGTTCATGAAGATCCTGCCCAAAATCTGAAATAAAATGCTTTTCATTAGTAACGCCTCTATGTACCGTAGGCCACGTTATCCAGGGCGAAAGATGACCCTGGTCTTCAGAATAAGTTTCGTATTTGCTGCCGTTGGCAAATATTTTAGCCAGGTTGGATTCAGGATATAATTTACAGAAATGATGGATAATCTTATAGGGCACCTCATTTAACTCGAAGAAAATGATCTTCATATACCTGAATTTAAATTTGAGTGCAAAAATACAAAATTCTACCGGTTTAAAGTCTGTTGCTACGCCCTCAGGCAATTAGCTGGTTGTAAATGAGCACTATTTTCACTAATACCAATTTAATATTCAAATCAGGAAAAGACCTTTATCAAGTTAAGAGGGAAATAAACCAGCATATAATTAATGATGCACCGACTGAAGAGTCTGTTTCGAACTTACGGGATAGCCTCTTGTTGTAATATCAGTGATCCTATTTTTTTATTTGCCAGTTCCAGGAAAGATTGTTTGATCCTAACGCAGGAGCTGTATTATAATAAATCCGGAGGAAGCTGGCATCTGCAGTAATATATTTTATTGAACCTGCATTATGGCTGGTTGCAGTTACATTAAAGTAAACCGGCGTGGTGCCCAGCCCATGTGGACTGCTTTTAAACAGGCTGCTTTTTCCTTTACTAAAAACAGTATAACTACACATAGAAAAAACTTATTCCTTTACAATTTTTTTAGTCACAGTATTCTTATTGTCTGAAATAGTAAGTATATAAATACCTGCTTTAAGTTTCCTTACCGGAATTTCTACAGCTGGATTGTTAATTATTGATTGTTGAATTATTTTTTTTCCTGTAACATCACTAACAGAAACTACTAATTTTTTGCCTGTAAAATTGCTTTTAATAATCAGTGCATCTTTTACGGGGTTGGGTAAAATATTTACAACTACATCATTATAGTCAAAATTAATAATGCGGATAACACTGTAAAAAAAATGCCCATCCTGGTCAATACTTTTAATACGATAATAATTTAAACCCACAGATGGAGACTGATCTAAATACTGGTAAGAACTTCCGGCATTACTGGTATTAGATTTAATTGTTACAAGAGTATTAAAGAAAATCCCATCCTTGCTTTGTTGCAACTCGTATTCTTTGTTTTGTTCCATTTCGGTCTTCCAGGTAATTAATACACCGTTATTTTTTTTGAGCGTATTAAAAGAACTATATATTACCGGCACAACGCTATTGCAAGGAATATTTACTGGAAGGGCTATATTATCATTGCTACCAAGCCCCAACTGCCCGAAATTATTAGTCCCCCAGGCAAAAAGCCGTCCATCAGTTTTTAAAGCAAATACATTCGCACTACCTTCAATAAGGCTGTCCCAATCATTCATATTGTCTACTCTCACAGGAAATAGCTGGTTGCCGGTAAAGCCAAGCCCAAGTTGTCCATCATCATTTCTTCCCCATGCCCACAATGTTCCGTCAGTTTTGGTGGCAAATGAATTTTGTCTTCCTGCTGCAATTGTTTTCCAATTATTGTAAGTTCCAATTTTAATAAATGCACTATGGGGAATGATGGTACCATCTCCTAATTCACCGGAATTATTTGACCCGAAAGCCCCCCACAAGGTTCCATCAGTTTTTAAAGCAAGACAATGTTCTTCACCTGCGGAAAATTGTAGCCAGTCGCTATCAGTACCAATCTGAGTAAAGCTGCTGCTATTTATCACCCATAATGTTCCATTGTTCTTTATTAAATACTGTTGTGTAAAACTATTTGCAGCCCTTTCCCAGTTTGTTTCTTCGCTAATTTGGTCAGGCTCTACCATTAAAGACCAAAGCGTACCATTATTTTTTATTACCAGTGTACTTATACCAGGCGCAACTGCATTTTGATCACACAATGTTTTCCAGTCTGTACTATTTCCCACCTGCGTTGGGGTAAGGTATGTTGACTGTGTTACAGACTCGTGCCCTAAACCCAACTGTGAATACATATTGTCGCCCCATACCCAAAGTGTTCCATCTGTTTTTATCGCATACGAACTCTTTACAGAGGCTGAAACAGATTCCCAGTTATTATCTGTGCCTATTTGTATAAAATGTGTTTGAGAATTTGTGGTGCCATCTCCAAGTGCAGTAATCCCCCCTGTTGCCCAAAGCGTACCATCGTTTTTAATGGCAAGCGTGTGTGAATACCCTGCCGCAATTGCCTTCCAGCACTGTGCCTGTATATTTAATAAGCCATTTGCAATGAATAGGAAAAGTAGAAGGGTTTGTTTCATAACTACTGTTTTAGTAAAGATAATCTTTACTAAAAGTACTTTTTTATACACATTCTAAAAAGGATTAATCAAATTTATAAGAGACTATTTATTCTATTGCCATGCAGATTAAGAGGTTGCTTAACTTAAAACCATTTTTTGTGATTATAATAAATTTTTAAAAGTTATTGTTTTATTTGCCAGTTCCACGAAAGATTGTTTGATCCTAACGCAGGAGCTGTATTATAATAAATCCGGAGGAAGCTGGCATCTGCAGTAATATATTTTATTGAACCTGCATTATCGCTGGTTGCAGTTACATTAAAGTAAACCGGGGTGGTGCCCAGCCCATGTGGAATCAAATAAAATGTATCGTTCCCGTTAGATGATTGTGTTGTAGTGCCTGTTATAAGGCTGTTGGAAAAACTTACCCATTCGCTGCCATTATATCCTTTAAACTCAGCGGTTGTACTATCAAAATATATTTGCCCTTTTTCTGGTGCAGTAATGGTTCCAGATGACGAAACTTTTGGAATGAAAAGCCCTT
>JAZKGV010000016.1:0-2620 GCA_040385725.1 Bacteroidota bacterium
TTATCAACTCCCTGAAGAGTTCATAAACACCGGCGGCGCCTTTGTGTTTTGCCCGTATGTGTGCAGGATAGAAATTACATCTTTCCAGCCCGGCAAACAGCGGCGCAAAAAAAGCATTGGATACAACAGTGATTTGCAGGTGAGGATTTTGCTCCAAAGCATTTTTTAAAACGGGTACTGTCATGGCTACATCACCCATTGCAGAAAAACGAATGACTAATATGTGCTTAAGAGAAGGCAATGGTTAGAAAGTTTAGTGAGTTTAGAGTGTTTAGAAGAAAGGTGTTTAAGTGCAGCAGTTCTAAACTACCTAAACAATCTAAACTTTCTAAACCAATTTATAATTTATACAACACAGGATTTAACGCCGGGTCATTATACATCTTCATTTGTTTATAAACCTTCATGTATTTTTTTCCTTTGGAAATATCAATAAGCAAGTCATCAATTGCTTTTGACAGATCTTTTTGCTGTTCTATTAACACCGCCAGTTTATCAGTACATGAAATGATATGTTCCGCACTGGCACCTGTTCTGTGAACTTCCTGTTGCATGTGATATATCTTCAATGCTAAAATAGAAAGACGGTCTATTGCCCATGCAGGGCTTTCTGTATTTATTGTCGCATCCGGATCAAGCGGCGCATTTTTGTACTGGCCTAAAAAATAACTGTCAAGATATTCCACCATATCTGTTCTTTCCTGGTTGCTTTTGTCGATCCTTCTTTTAAGGCCAAGCCCTTCCACAGGGGCAATAGTTGGATTGCGTACTATATCCTCTAAATGCCATTGTACTGTATCGATCCAGTTCTTATGATAGAGTAAATGTTCTAATAAAGAAGACGAAGGGTAGGGGTTGCTGATAGAGGTATCAACATTATCTGTTTTGTGATAATCGATAATTGATTCTTCAAAAATTTTATTGCAAAGAGAACTTATCATGATGCTGCAAAGTTATTTCTTATTGTTTATTGCTATGTAATACAAAGGGATGCCCAATAAAGTAATGACCAATCCCCATTTTACAAATTCTGGTTTATAAATAATAAGGAGCGTACAAAATGCAATGGCCATTATAATGTAGAGTATAGGTAATACCGGGTAGCCAAATGCTTTGTATGGCCGTTCTGCATCAGGCCTTTTCTTTCTTAAAATAAAAATACCTGCAATGGTCAATACATAAAATATCACTACTACAAAAGAAACCATATCAAGCAGGTCACCATAGCGGCCGCTCAGGCATAATATACAGGTCATAATACATTGGATCCACAGCGCCCATTCTGGTACACTGTTCTTATTTAATGTACCTGCTTTTTTAAAGAAAAGTTTATCATTTGCCATGGTGTAATAAACCCTTGCACCAGCCAGTATCAATCCATTGTTGCAACCAAAAGTTGAGATCATGATCATCACTGCAATAATGATAGTGCCGCTGCTGCCAAAAATTGCTTCAGATGCACTTAATGCCACACGGTTATCTTTTGCAAAAGCCAGTTCATTCAAAGGCACAACAGCTAAATACACCACATTTGCCAAAATATAAATTACAGTCACAATGAGTGTACCCAGAAATAAACTCAACCCGATATTGCGTTTTGGATTTTTTATTTCACCTGCAATAAATGTTACATTGTTCCATGCATCGCTGCTGAAAATGCTGCCTACCATCGCACTCGCCATTGCACCTAATGCAGCGCCGGTTAATAATGGTTCAATACTAATTGAACCAGCCGCATCTTTAGTAAGATGTTGTGCAGTCCAGGGGTTTTGCCAATTAGCTTCCCATACATCCCATTTGAATGCAACAAAACCGGCAATGATCAATCCAAAAAGAGATAACAGTTTTGTAGACGTAAAAACTCTTTGAATAATTTTTCCTGCTTCAATGCCTTTTGTGTTTACAAAAGTGAGGAACACAATAAGTACAATTGCCACCAACTGTGCATAATGAATATTCAGTCCAAGAAAATTGAAAGTATTTACATCTTCCCAGGCCAGTGCAGGAAAAAAATACCCGGCAAATTTTGCAAAACCAACACCCACCGCTGCAATGGTACCTGTTTGTATCACCGCAAAAAAACTCCAGCCATATAAAAAACCAATGAGAGGATTGTATGCTTCTTTGAGGTAAACATATTGCCCGCCTGCTTTTGGAAACATAGCGCTCAATTCACCATAACTTAATGCTGCTGTCAATGTCATAAAACCTGTTATGAGCCATGCCACGAGCAACCAACCGGCACTGCCGAGGTCTTTCAGCATGTCTGCACTCACAATAAAAATACCGGAACCGATCATGGAACCGGCAACGATCATGGTGGCATCAAATAAACCAAGCGATGGCTTGAAACCCGGAGTGCTTTCTGTGTGTTGAGGCATAAAAAATCCCGTTTGTTATAACGGGGTTCAAGATAAATAAATTTAAGCGGAAATATTATTTGCCTTTTTTCTTGAAATATTCATTCAATCCTTTTATTACATCGGGTGTAATGTTGTGGGTTGAATCTTTATATATCATGTATTCGAGCCCGGTGCCGGTGGCAAATATGTATGAATACCTGCGGTCGTTATTGAATTCGTCTAAAAATTTACGAAGATCTTTTTGTATGCTTTCCATA
>JAZKGV010000017.1:0-24796 GCA_040385725.1 Bacteroidota bacterium
TTAAACAACTGAAACCACTGCCCGATCATCACATGATAGAGCAGGAAAATTTTTTGAGAGACCATGTGATCATGTATTTTGAACAGTTTAACCAACAGGATTTTTAAAACATATATTTCAATGAATAAAAAATTTCTTTCTCTTCTATTCGTATTTGTTTCTCTTTTTTGTTTTGCTGATGTAAATGCACAGGTAAAGAAAAAAGCACCCGTAAAAAAAGTTGTTTCAAAAGACAAAACAAAGGCAACAATAGTAAAGAAAACAAAGCCTGTTTCAGAACAGAAAGCTCCGGCAGAAAAATTTACAAGGGTAAAAGTATCAACTGATTTTGGCGACATTGTGTTGAAGCTTTACAACAAAACACCACTGCACAGGGATAATTTTATCAAGTTGGTGAACGAACATTTTTACGACAGCTTATTATTTCATCGAGTGATAGCAAATTTTATGATACAGGGTGGAGACCCCAAAAGTAAAAATGCACAGCCCGGGGAAATGCTTGGAAATGGAGATGTTGGATACAGGATACCGGCAGAATTCGATAGCGCATTGGTTCACAAAAAAGGCGCTTTATGTGCGGCCCGGGATGGCAATCCTGAAAAGGCCAGCAGCGGCTGCCAGTTTTATATTGTACAGGGAAAACCGGTCAGCGATGCTGAACTCGATAATCTCTCACAGCGTAATGGATTTAAATACACCCCTGCACAGCGGATGACATACAAGATGAATGGCGGCACACCGTTCCTTGATAATAATTACACAGTATTTGGAGAAGTGGAAAGCGGCATTGAAGTAGTTGAGAAAATTGCTGCTGTACAAAAAGGCACTGCAGACCGGCCGTTAGCAGACGTAAGAATGAGAATGGAAATTATACCCGATGAAACAGCAGAAAGCAAAAAATAATTCATCCAAAACAAACCCATTGTTTAAATTGCAGCGGTTTTAAAAATTGCATCACTTTTTCAATTATTAGTTATGAACGCTCCAGCCAGTTTACGCTACACAAAAGATCATGAATGGGTTTCATTAGAAGGTAATGTTGCCACGATCGGCATCACCGATTTTGCACAGGGAGAGCTTGGTGATATTGTGTATGTTGACATTAGCACCAAAGGAAAATCGCTGGCGGCTGAAGAAGTGTTTGGTACCGTGGAAGCAGTAAAAACGGTAAGTGACCTGTTCCTTCCTGTAAAGGGGACTATTACAGAAATAAATCCTGTGCTGGAAGGGCAACCTGAATTAGTAAACACCGATCCATATGGACAGGGCTGGATGATAAAAATGACAGTAGATGATGTGGCAGATGTGGCAGCATTGATGGATGCAGCAGCTTACACTGCGTTAGTTTCATAAAATGACAGAACAAAAAAGATCATTGCGGTTTATACAATTTTTACCAGGCATTGCCTGGTTTTTATTTGTGCTGGTATTGATATGCCTGCCTGGAGATGATGTACCCGAAGGCCCGGATTGGTTCAACATCCCGGAATTTGATAAAATAGTTCATGCAGGGCTTTTTGGCGGCATTGTGTTTTTGTTTTGTATGCCCTTTAAAAAAAACGCTACTCCGAAACCAAACAAGCTAAACCTCTTTATAAAGATCGCTATTGCAACAATCGTGTGGGGTATTACCACGGAGTACATTCAAAAATTTTTTATTCCAGGCCGACAGTTTGATCTGGTGGATTGGGCGGCAGACAGTGCAGGGGCTATTATTGCCTTTTTGGTAAGCCGGAAGTTTTTTCTTTAATTTTTTGTGACAAGCCAAGGATCATGATTAGGCGGAAGTGGCGACGCTCCATTCGTCTTTATTTCATCTATCGTCCTTATATTAGCGAAAGTGAAGATGTTTTACGCTGAATACTCCAGTCTAAACCCTCTAAACTTTCTAAACCCCTAAACCTGTAAACTTCACCCTTTTCAGTATATTTGCCTTGATGACAGACAATTCAATGCTAGACAATTCAATGGAATATAACACCACGAGGAGTTATTTAATAATGAGGGAATATGGCCGCCATATTCAGAAGATGGTGGAGTACGTTTTAACAATTGAAGATGATGAGATACGCCAGCGTAACGCACAATCTTTGATTGAACTGATGGGTTTTTTAAACCCTCACCTTAAAAATGTGGAGGATTTCCGCCATAAACTTTGGGATCATTTGTTTTTAATAAGTGATTTCAAATTGAATGTTGAAAGCCCATATCCTATTCCTACAAGAGAAACGCTTAAGGCAAAACCAGAGCGGTTAAGATATCCTAAAAAATATCCCAAATTCAATCATCTTGGCAAAAACATTGAGTTTGTAATTGACAAGGCATTGAAAGAAGAAAACCAGGAAAAGAAACAAGGTTTTGCAAATGCCATTGCTTATTACATGAAACTTACATACAGCAACTGGCACAAAGAGTTGGTGCATGATGATAACATACAGACAGAATTAACTGCCATTACGGAAGGGCAGCTAGAGTTTAATAACCGTCCATTTGTAAAACACAGGGCAGAAATTATTGAAAGGGATGAATACCCTGCAAGAGGTGGGTATCGCAAAAACTACAGCCAGCAACGCAACAATAGCGGCGGAGGCGGAAGAGATAACCGTGGCGGTGGCGGAAGGGACAACCGTGGCGGTGGAGGCGGAAGGGATAACCGTGGCGGCGGCGGTGGCAACAACCGGAATTTCAAGAAACGTTATTAATGCTTTTGAGAATACAAAAAAGCCCGGTGTAAAAGCACCGGGTTTTTTATTTTCTTGCCACGAATTACACAAATCTTCACGAATGTTATTTTTCGTGTTCATTCGTGTAATTCGTAGCTAAATTTTTTTATGATCATTTCAGGCAGCTTCTTTATACTTATCGTAACCTTTATTTACTTTTAGGGGGTATTCCAAAACAATTCCTCACTACATTATTATATTTTAATTCATGAGTTCATTTCAAGTAAGGGGCGGAAAAAAACTTTCCGGTACCATTATTCCGCAGGGAGCAAAAAACGAAGCATTACAGATTATTTCTGCTGTGCTGCTCACACCAGATCCTGTAACTATTACAAATATTCCAGACATTATTGATGTAAACCTGCTGATAGAATTACTGGGAGAAATGAAAGTGAAGATCAACCGTGTGAGCAGGGATACCTGCATCTTTACGGCAGATGATGTGGACGTAGATTATCTTAACAGCGAAGCCTATCATAAAAAAAGCGGCAAGCTCCGTGGTTCTGTAATGCTGGCAGGCCCTATGCTGGCAAGGTTTAAAAAAGCCTACATACCCAAACCCGGTGGCGATAAAATTGGAAGAAGAAGATTGGATACACATATCATCGGTTTTGAAAAACTCGGTGCTGCCTTTGAATACAACAGCGATGGATATTTTTATTTATCAGCACCCAATTTAAAAGGCTGTTACATGCTGTTGGATGAACCCAGCGTAACAGGTACGGCTAACATACTAATGGCCGCAGTGATGGCAGAAGGGATTACTACTATTTACAACGCCGCCTGTGAGCCTTACCTGCAACAGCTATGTAAAATGCTTAACCGCATGGGCGCAAAAATATCGGGCATTGGCAGTAATTTATTGACGATAGAAGGTGTTACCAATTTGAAAGGAACAGAACACCGTATGCTGCCTGATATGATTGAAGTAGGAAGTTTTATTGGTCTTGCTGCAATGACGCAAAGTGAGATCACGATTAAAGATGCAGGCATTGAAAGCCTTGGTGTAATTCCGGAAAGATTTCAACGCCTGGGAATAAAAATGAATTTTGTGGGTGATGATATTCATATCCCGGCGCAGGAGTTGTATGAAATTGAAAGATATATGGATGGCGGTGTGCTTACACTTTCTGATCATCCATGGCCGGGGCTTACACCAGATCTGCTTAGCATCATTTTAGTAACCGCTATACAGGCAAAAGGCAGTGTATTGATCCATCAAAAAATGTTTGAGAGCCGTTTGTTCTTTGTAGATAAACTGATCGATATGGGAGCACAAATTATTTTATGTGATCCACACCGTGCGGTTGTTATTGGTTTGGAAAGAGAACAAAAATTACGTGGTATCACCATGAGCAGTCCTGATATAAGAGCTGGTGTGTCATTACTAATTGCTGCATTAAGTGCTGAAGGAAAAAGCACTATTCAGAATATTGAACAGATAGACAGGGGTTATCAGAATATTGATGCAAGGTTGCAGGCGCTGGGGGCGGATATAACAAGGATTTCGTAATCACTACAATTTTCAAAGCATGTCAACACCAATACAAGTAGTTGATCACATGATGCAGCATGATCTGTTCAGCCAGTGGTTGGGTATTGAAGTGCTGACAGTAACCGAAGGTTACAGTAAAATAAAAATGACGGTAAGAACTGAAATGATCAATGGCTTTGGCATTGTGCATGGCGGCATTGCATTTTCGCTTGCCGACAGCGCTTTTGCATTTGCCTGTAACAACCGCAATGTGTTATCTGTTGCTTTGGATACGGCTATCAATTTTTTAAAACCTGTGCATGTGGGAGATGTGTTGACTGCAGAAGCAAAGGAATTGCACAATGGAAAATCAACAGGGTTATATCATATTACTATCAGCAATCAAAATGAACATGTAGTGGCGGTTTTTAAGGGTACTTGCTTCAGGACGAACAAGAAATTAGTGGAGTAAAAGGAATCACCTCACATCAAAGTCAATCACTACCCTTTCCGTTACCGGATGCGATTGACAAGTCAAAATATATCCCTGCTTAATTTCTTCCTCTTCTAATCCCCAGTGTACATCCATCTCTACTTTGCCTTCTACCAATTTTGCTTTGCAGGTACAGCACACACCACCTTTGCAGGCAAAAGGAAGATCAGCACCTTGCTTTAAAGCCTCATCTAAAATGCTGCTGCTTTCAAAACCCATTGGAAATTCTACTGTACGGCCATCTAATTTTATTTGTACGGTGCTTTTTATTTTTTCAACAGTTTGCTCTTTTGCCTCCTTGCCTTTTTGCTTGTTGACTCCCGGTGTGGTAAACAGTTCAAAGTGTATTTTCTTTTTATCAATACCCTTTGCTTCTAAAAAATCTTTTACGCAAAAGATCATTTCTTCCGGGCCACAGATAAAAAATTCATCCTGCTTGTTGTAGTCGATCAGCTTATTTAACTGCTTCAGCTTTTCATTGTCAATTCTTCCAAAAAAAATATCAGCATCTGTTTTTTCCCTCGTAAGCAGGTTGATAAAATTGAAACGCTGCAGGTATTTATTCTTCAACCCTTCCAGTTCTTCAAAAAAAATAATGGAAGCCCTGTTGCGGTTGGCAAATACCAAAGTGAAATTACTTTGCGGTTCTGTTTGTAAAGTGGTTTTGATAATAGAGATAACAGGTGTGATGCCGCTACCTGCTGCAAATGCCAGGTAGTTTTTTTTATTGGCAGTATTCAATGTTGTATTGAATTTTCCTGTTGGCGGCAACACTTCTATTTCATCCCCGCTTTTCAATTCATCATTGGCATAAGCGCTGAATTTACCACCGTCTACTTTTTTTATAGCAACTGTTAATTCATTTTCAAAAGGTGCTGTACAGATAGAATAGGAGCGCCTCACTTCTTCGCCATCGATCATTTTCTTCAGGGTTATGTTTTGTCCCTGTGTAAACAAAAAGTCCTGTCGCAGCTCTTTTGGAATATCAAATGAAACAGAAACACATTCCGGAGTCTGCTTTTTTATTTCTTTTACTTTTAAACTATGAAAATGAATTGCCATGTTTTTTATTTTAATTTAATCCCAAAGGGATGTGAGGATTATAGAAAAACAATTTTCATAGTATTCAAAACTGCGAAGGAGTGAAATGATATCATCCCTTCGGGATTTTACCTTTTCTCTTTCCACTTTTCTATAATAATTCCAGCCCTGCCCGTTCCGTTCAGGCGGGCTTTCAGGTTTACCCCAAATCTACTTTACGATACCATTTAATAACTGGTTCACCATATCGTTTTCCAAAACCTGCAGCGGAACATTCTTTTTATTTCTTTGCCAAAACTCCAGTCCACGTACAGCAGATAGAATTGTCAGCACCGTTACATAAGGGTTCACCGGTTTAATTTCATTTTTATTAATTCCTTCTTCAATAAAACCCATAAGGCTTTTTTCATAGCTGCGTCGAATGGTTAAAAAATCTGTGAGGTAAGGTTCATTCAAATGTTTCCATTCATGATTGGCAACATATACTTCATCAAAATTCTCCGCCATTATTTCAATATGGAAACGTATCACCGCCTCTATTTTAGCAACCATAGTTTTATTGCTGTTGCGTATGCTCTCAATTTGTTCTGTAAACTGGTTGCCGATCTTAAAGCAGATGTCCTGCAACAATTCGCTTTTACTGCCGATGTGGTTATAAAGACTGGGGGCTTCTACACCCACCACATCTGCCAGCTCCCTCATGGAAGAAGCGCTGAAACTTTTTGTTTTAAAAAGCGTGGCCGCCTTTTTCAGGATCACTTCTTTTTTACTGCTGTTTTTTCCGGTTACAATTTTTGCCATTGGCTGCAAACGCTTTTCACAAAACTAACACTTATTAGTTTTTGCTGCAAAACCTTTCCCACGAAGGCACAAAGGGCGCAAAGCTTACCTGGTTTTCTTAGTGGCTTTGTGGGATAGTTGTTTTTGACCAGCGGCCATTTCAACCCATATTAATTTGTAGTTTTGCGCCTTTAAATTTTTGTTATGCAATTACAGGCGGTTGATAAGGTTGAAGGCATTTCGCCGGCAGACTTTAAATCGAAGTATTACGAGGTAAAAAAGCCGTTGGTAATTACCGGGCTGGCAAAACAATGGCCCTGTTATCAAAAGTGGGACTGGGATTATTTTATTAATGTAGTTGGGGATAAAGAAGTGGGTGTATATAATAATATTAAAAGTGATGCATACACTCCTATCAATACGGCCGATGCTTACATGAAGTTTGGTGAATATTTAAAACAGGTAAAAGAAGGGCCGCTGGAATTAAGGATCTTTCTTTTTAATATATTTCAACATGCACCCCAACTGGTGCAGGATTTTGCCTGGCCCGAGGAATTTATGAAAGGCTTTGTAAAAAAATTCCCCATGCTTTTTGTAGGTGGCGAAGGCTCCATTACCCATATGCACTTTGATATTGACATGAGCCATATTCTGCACACACAATTCATGGGCAAAAAAAGGGTGCTACTTTTTCCAAACGAAGAGCGGTGTAAGCTTTACCGCAAACCCTGGGAAGTGTTGAGCCTTGCTAATTTTGCTAATTATTACGAGGAATTCGACTATCAGAATTTCCCGGCAACCAGGCTGGCAAAGGGTTACGAGGTAATATTGGAACACGGCGATACCCTTTTTATGCCCGCCGGTTACTGGCACCACATGGAGTATATCGAGAGTGGATTTGCCATGAGCCTTAGAGCAATGCAGGCCGACCTTGGTGGAAAATTGCAAGGTGTGTGGAACCTCTTTGGAATGCGTGGCATTGATACCATGATGAAAAAAGCAGCCCCCGTTTGGTGGTATAATCAAAAGAAGGAAAAGATATACCAGTTGGCCGACCGTGAAATTACTATGGCAAAAAAATAGCCGGCAATTTGATTTACTTATCAAATATTTTTTTACTTTTATGACCTGCCATTAGCGCATTACATTTTCCTATATTACTGAAAACCCCCACTTTCCTGTCCAATCTTCTTTTGACTAATCTGCCGGTTATTTATTAATTAATTTATTTGTATTTACATATATCAACTTTTTTTCTTGTGGTTTCAGAGGTAAGCAAGGCCGGGAATATTTATTCCTGGCCATTTTTTTGTCTGCACAAACCGGCATTTTGGCGATATAATCATAGCTGAATAAATTAATCTGTTTTTCTTTGTTGCATGTTTGCTTTGCAAAAACCTTCCTTTATCAGCACAATAGCAGCGGTATGCCTGTTTGCATTAACGCCGCTGGTATTTGTATTAAGCCAGTCTGATCTTTATAATGTATCCCGGTTACTTGTGTCATACCAGTATTGGCTTTTTGTTTTTTTTTATATAGGCATTTATTTTTTGTTTAATAAAATAATTGTATCCCAATTTTATTCCACAAAGAAATGGCTGTTGTTTTATGTTTCATTAATTGCGCTGTTGATCATTACAATATTTGTAAAACCATTTGATAATCTTGTTCATTTTTCTGGTAAGCAAAAGCACCCAAATGAATTTATAAAACCAGGTAATAGTGCTCCAGGGCAACAGGCGCTCCCATCGCCAAGGGAAAATCCACCACCAAATGAAATAATGAGAAAAGGACGATCCGGGCCGGCATTTGATATTGTAAGTGTTTTTCTGCTGGTGCTTGTTTTCTTAATTGTTATTACAGATCATGCGGTTAAAAAATCAAGTCTTACAGAACAACGGGCCATACAGGCAGAAGCGGACAGGGCTAATGCCGAGTTATCTTTTTTAAAAGCACAGATAAACCCACATTTTTTATTTAACACTCTTAATAATATTTATTCGCTTGCGATAACAAGGAGTGAAAAAACTGCTGATGCTATAATGAAGCTGTCGAATATAATGCGGTATGTTACTGACGGCGCTAATGAAAGAATGGTGCCTTTGGAAGATGAAACAAATTGTATAACAGATTATATAGCGCTTCAGAAATTACGCCTTGGAGAAAATTTTCCTGTTGAATTTTCGGTTGCAGGCAATGCTATAAATAAATCTATTCCGCCATTGTGTTTAATGACCTTTGTTGAAAATGCATTTAAGCATGGTATAAGCAGCCATGAACAAAACAGCATTATTTTTAAAATACAGTTGCAGGATAAATACATTCATTTTTTTGCACAAAACAAATTGTTTTCAACAGTACGTAACGCAGAAAGAACAGGAATAGGAATTGAGAATACAAAGAAGCGTTTGAATGTTTTATATGCTGAAAAACATTTGCTGGATATTGAGGAGAAAGATGGTTTTTATACAGTTGACCTGATTTTATACAGTTAAATAATTTATCAATGCCATACAAATGTATAGCTGTGGATGATGAACTGCCGGCGCTGGAGTTGGTAAAGAACTATGTTTCGCAGGTGCCGGAACTGCAACTGCTGCATTCGTTTAATGATGCGGTTTCCGCAGGAGAATTTTTACGGAAGAATCACATTGATATTTTATTTGTTGATATTAATATGCCCGATATTAATGGAATTGACCTGGTAAGTTCATTGGAAGAAAAGCCACTGATAATTTTCACTACGGCCTATAAAAAATTTGCTTATGAAGGGTTTGAATTGGAGGCCGTTGATTATTTACTAAAACCGATATCGATGGAGCGGTTTAAAAAAAGTGTAAGCAAGGCAATTGAGTTATTGCAGTTAAGGACACAACCAAAAACTCAACCGGAAGAATGCATATTTGTGCGAAGCGAATATAAAATGGTAAAGATCGATCTGGCTGATATTGATTATATAGAAGGGCTTGAAGACTATATCAAAATACATATTGCAAACGGCAGGCCCGTACTTACTCTGATGACAATGAAAGCATTTATAGAAAAGCTGCCTGCTGATAAATTTTTGAGGATACACCGGAGCTATATTGTATCATTAAACAAAATAGGCTCTGTTGGCAATAAGAAAGTTGTATTGAAAAACGGAACTGTTTTGCCCGTAAGTGATAGCTATATTGATGTGTTGAATAAATACATTAATAAATAGGGCCGGCACTCTTTTATCTTTTCTTTAAGAGTAATTAAAGCAAATACATTTTACCTTGCCGCTGTTAATTAACCACAAGTTACCTTCTCAATGAATTAATTTTTACTTCTTTTTTAAGTACCACTACTGGCTGCATGGAGATTTTTATTCAGTAAAAATTAATTACTATGGGCAATCTATCAAAAGCGATCATCGCTGTTATTTTATTTTCAGCGCCAGTATCATTTGTGCATGGGCAAAGTGGTTACAAATGGATGGTTGGCGTAAATGCCGGTGCCATGATCTACCAGGGAGACTTAACACCATCTTCATTAGGTTCTTACAAAACACCTTCTTTTACTTTTGGTATTTCTGCAGCAAAGATCATGAGTCCTTATTTTGCTATAAGAGCCAATGCTGTATTTGGAAAATTAAGGGGAGATGATGCAGCATATAAAAATCCTTCGTGGAGGCAGTACCGGAATTTCAATTTTACTTCGCCTGTTACAGAGTTTAACGCACAATTGGTATGGAACCCTTATGGTAATAACAGCAATGAAACCGGCCAGCGTCTTACTCCATATTTGTTTGGAGGAGCAGGTGTAAGTTTTACAAACATCAGCAGGGATTACAGCCGGATGGATACTACGGTTTTTATTTTTAGTTCAAAGGAACAAAATGGTTTAAGAACAGATAGTGTAAAAAGCCTTTCACGTACTTTGTTTGTATTGCCGGTTGGCGCCGGCCTTTCTTATTATTTAAGTCCACGCTGGTCGTTGAATTATGAGCTTACTTTCAGGTATACATTTACTGATTATTTAGATGGCTTTAGCTATGCAGCTAATCCCAGCCAAAAGGATTATTACCATACTCACACACTGGGCCTGGTATATCGCTTTGGCGGAAATGGTGGCGGTGATGGAAAAGATAATTTGGGATGCCCGGTAATGAAATATTGATGATCAACTCATACCATTGTTTAAAAAATCAATCATGGGCTTCATTGTTTCAAAGATTTTTGAAACCTCTTTCAATAGATTTTTATCGGTAAACTGTGCATCGGTTAATGGGCGGCTTACGATATAGCTTTTCATTTTTAAAAATTCTATCGCAGGGTTATCATCGCTGTATCCTTTTGGCGGCCTGCTCAATACTTCTATACCATCTACTTTCGGAAAGTATTTTTTAAATGTTTTATCGTTGACGATCTTTTTCCATTCATCAAAACTATAATCGATCTCCTGTCTCACTTTGGCAAGTACTGCAGGTTCTGGAACGTATAGACCGCCAGCAGCAAAACCTCCGCCCGGTTCACAATGAAAGTAATAACCTGGTGTATTTATTTTTTTTCCTCCTGGATTGATATAAGCACCCATGTTTGTTTTGTATGGGCTTTTATCTTTACTAAAACGGATGTCCCTGTTGATACGGAAAATGCAGTCTTTTGCTTTAAGTGATGCAACAGCCGGGTCAAACTTTGCAATGGAAAGTATCAGCGAATCAACAAAAGCGACAAAGTCTTTTTTTGCTTCTTCATATTTTTTTCGGTTGGCATCAAACCAGGGTTTGTTATTATTTTTCTTAAGATCCTTTATAAACTTTAAAGTGGAAGGTTGTAACATGGCAATAGTTTTAATAAAAGCAATTTAATGAAAAAGGAACCGCTTTAAACGGTTCCTTTTTCATTATTTAAAATTTCTTACCTGCCTGCCGGCCGGCAGGCTTCTTATTTTATATGACTCCAGTTTTCACCGCTCTTTATTCTGTACAAAGTCATTTCGCTTACATCGTACTTAGCAGCCATTTGTTTATAAGTCAACTTGCGTTTTGGGTTTTTGATCGCTTCTTTAATTGCCCTTACTTTAGTGGCCGTTAATTTTAAACCTACAGTTTTGTTTGCCTGCTCTTTTTTATAGGCAATCTTCAACGGGCTTTTTTGCTGGTGGTCACTCATTTCCTGCAAGGTGGACCATTTAAGGTTACTTTTTTTATTGTCCTCTTTTTTGTGGTTGAGATGAATTACGTATTTGTGCTTAGGAGATTTTTTATTGCAAAAAATCCTTGCAATTTCCCTGTGCAGGTAAATAGTACCGTTACTCCCATCAAGATGGAGATTGAGCGTTCTGTAACCAGACGTTAGAGAACCTTTCAGGATCTTTCCATCTTTACGAACATCTGCGGTGTAACTGGCTGCCCTGCCAAGTGATGAAATAGCATATTTTCTGCGAACGCTTTTGTGGCCGCTTATTTTAAGTGGCTTCCAGATTTCTCCTGCAATTTTGTTGATCATACAAAAAGAATTTAATTCAGGTGGTGAGCAATAGCGCTTGTTTTAGACATATTTAATCTTGAACGGATATAAATATAAAAATTATTTTTTCTAAACCGGCAACATTTTTATAAAATCTTCTTCATTGATGATTTTTATAGACGTAATCTTCTTTGCTTTTTCCAGTTTACTGCCTGCATCTTCCCCCACCACAAGATAATTAAGTTTGCTGCTAACGCCACTTACAATTTTGCCCCCGTTCTTTTCCACCATCTCCTCTGCATCGCTCCTTTTAAGCTTATTAAGGGTTCCGGTAAACAGGAAGGTTTGCCCGGCAAACCTATCGTTTTCTGCTACCTGCTTTTTTTGATTAATGAGAGAAATGCCCAGTTCACCCAGTTTTTCAATCATATTTATATTGGCTTCGTCTGCAAAAAACTGGTGGATACTACCGGCAACTTTTACCCCAACATCTTCCATTTGCTTCAGTTGGTCCTGCGTATAATTTTTAAAATCAAGTATATGTTCAACTGTATTGGCCAGTGTTTTTGCCGTGGTTTCGCCTACATAGCGGATGCCTAATGCATAAATAAGACGGTGAAGCGGTTGTATTTTTGATGCCTCAATAGCAGCCTTCAGGTTATCAATGGATTTTTTACCAAAGCCTTCCATTTTACTAATAGCTTCAAAATCGAGTTGATAAACACCAGGTACATCTTTTAATAAACCTTCGGTATAAAACTTTCTTACATTGGCGTCGCCAAAGCTTTTTATGTCCATCGCATCTTTGCTCACAAAGTGAATTATCCTCTCCACCACCTGTGCTTCGCAATTAATATTGATACAGCGCCATACTGCTTCTTCTTCCGGCTTAAATAATGGGTGGTCGCAAACAGGGCAATTAACAGGGAAGACAATTTCTTTTTCTGTCCCCTTTCTTAATTCTGAAAACGATTTTACAATTTGTGGTATTACATCGCCGCTTCTTTCAATTAATATGCTGTCTCCTAGCAACAGGTTCTTTTCTTTTATATACTCTTTGTTATGAATAGAAATACTGGAAACTGTTACACCCCCAACCTGCACCGGTTCTATCTTTGCCACCGGTGTTACCGCACCTGTTCTTCCCACCTGGAATTCTACACCGATTAATTTACTGGTGGCTTGCCTTGCTTTAAATTTATAGGCAATGGCCCAGCGTGGATGATGGCTTGTCATACCTAATTGCTCCTGCAGGTGAAGGTTGTTTACTTTTATCACCATCCCATCCACTTCGTAAGGCAGGTCATCTCTTTTACTTTCAAATTCGTTTACATACTCAATCACTTTATCAATACCCTTCACCACTTTCATTTCTTTTTTGGGGCTTCTGAAGCCAAGTTGCCACAACATTTCCAGCATGCTGCTATGTGTTTCCGGCACCTTGTTTCCATCACTGGTTAAATAGCTCACATGGTATAAAAAAACTTCCAGGTTTCTTCTCCCCACTTCAGCAGTATCTTTTATTCTTAATGTTCCGGCAGCGGCATTTCTTGGGTTTGCCAGTGGCGGCACCCCTTCTTCCATCAACTTTTGATTGTAAGCCTTGAAGTTATTTTTATTAATGAGTACTTCGCCACGTATTTCCACCTGTTCAATTTCATAAGCACTGAATTTAGCAGAAAGCGGAACCGACTTAATTTGTTTTGTGTTGATGGTTATTTCATCTCCCGTAACACCGTCCCCTCTTGTGGCGGCTCTTGATAAAAAGTCATTATCATAAATAAGAGAGATGCTGGCACCATCAAATTTTGGCTCTACACAATACTCCACTATCTCTAACCCTGAAAGTTCTCTTGCTTTCCGGTCCCAATCAAGTAAGTCGTCTGCATCGTAACTATTCTCCAGCGAAAGCATGGGAACAAGATGTTCCACTTTGGGAAATTCTTTTACAAGGCCACTGCCCACCCGTTGTGTTGGCGAATCTGCTGTGATGAGTTGTGGGTTTTCTTTTTCAAATTTCTCCAATACTTTATACAGGCTGTCGTATTCGTAATCACTGATAAACGGATCGTTTTGTATATAATAGCGGTATTCATGAAAACGCAAAACATCCCTTATTCCTTGAATATCAGTTTTGGATAAATTGGCTGTATCAATTGTTTTGGCAGAGATGAGTAATTGTTTGGTTAGTTGTTGTAAGTTATTAGTCTGTGCCTGGTTATACATAACAAGTAATGTGTTGCTTCAAAGATAAAGTTACCTCGATAGGTTTTGTAAATTTTTTGAAAACAGTATTCGATTATATACAGAATATTTTTTTAAAGGCAGGGAAATTTTTCCCTGGCAGGCATTTATTTTTTGGGAAACTTTAAACATTTTTTGATAGTTCCAATATAATGTGTTTAATTTACACATTAAAACTGCTTGTCAAATGAAGAAGGTTCTACTCTCCGTGAGCATCGTTATGCTGTTTTCGGTTGCAAAATCGCAACTGCTTACCTGGACGCCACAGTTCCCCAGTGATAATTCAACATTAGTTATAACTGTAGATGCCACTAAGGGCAACCAGGGACTTAATAACTATGCTGACCCTAATAATATTTATGTGCATACTGGTGTGACCACCAACCTGAGCGGCAATGGCGGCGCACAATGGCTATATACAAATGGCAGCACCGGAGCTGCCTGGGGAAGTGCTACGCCCGCTTTAAAAGCAGTTTCTCTTGGCAATAATAAATATCAGTATACTATTACTAACATCCGGAGTTTTTTTGGCGTGCCTGCTGCTGAAACCATTAAAACTGTAAACATACTTTTCAGGGATGCCAATGCTAATGCTTCACTCGTAAAGAAACAAGCTAACACAGATGGCAGCGACATGTATATACCGGTATTTGCAGCAGGCGCTAATCGAATTCAGTTTACCCAACCTAATATAGTTCCCTCATTTGTTATTTCTAACGAATCTATTACGGCATCGCTTAGCCAAACGGTACCCGTTACTGCTGTGGCATCTACAAATGCAGGAACACTAAGATTATATTTTAATGGTACGCAGATTGTAGGCCCGTTAACAGGCACAAATACAATTACTGGAAACGCTGTTGTTTCAGTGGCTGGCAACCAACAGGTGGTGTCAGAGTTAGTCGTTGGTGGTAATAGCTATTATGATACGGTACAATTTTATGTAGCACCCGTTAATACTGTATTGGCATTGCCAGCGGGTGTAAAAGAAGGAATTAATTATGGCGAAGGGTGCGATTCTGTCACACTTGTATTGTATGCACCCAATAAACAGAATGTTGTAATTCTTGGTGATTTCCCAGGATGTGGCTGGATACCCCAAACACAGTTTCAAATGAATAAAACGCCAGACAATAATTATTACTGGTTTACCATCCGTGGTTTAACGCCTGGGTTTGAATATTCATTTCAATACCTGGTGGATAATTCAATTTATATAGCTGATCCATATTCAGAAAAAGTGCTTGATCCCTGGAATGACCAATATATACCGGTGTCAACATACCCTGATTTGAAACCTATCCCATCAGATCCTAATTTTTCTGCCGGCAAAAACGGGTATGTAAGTGTATTGCGAACCTGCGAACCTGCCTATAACTGGAAAATGACAAATTTTTCAAAACCAGATAAACGCAATCTGGTGATCTATGAAATACTTGTGAGGGACTTTGGTGCAGCAAAAAATTACCAGATGCTTATTGACAGCATGAATTATTTTAAAAACCTTGGAATTAATGCAATCGAATTAATGCCAGTGGCAGAGTTTAGTGGCAATGAAAGTTGGGGATATAACCCTACTTTTTATTGTGCACTTGATAAAGCCTATGGAACCAAAAATAAGTTTAAAGAATTTATAGATGTGTGCCATCAAAATGGCATAGCTGTAATTCTTGATGTGGTATATAACCAGTTGGATGCGTATAATTCACCAGAGGGCAGGCTGTATTGGGACCCTGCTGGCAGGCCTGCTGCAAACAGCCCCTGGTTTAATCAATCTGCACCACATCCCTATAGTGTGTTTGAGGATTTAAATCATACCTCTGCTGCTACACAATATTGGGTAAAAAGGGCATTGGAATACTGGATAAAAGAATACAAAGTAGATGGTTACCGTTTTGATTTGGCGAAGGGTTTTACACAAACAGCAACCACTAGTACAACGGTTGAAAATTTTGATAATACCCGTGTTGCTAATCTTAACCGCTATTACGACTACATAATACCGTTATATCCGGACACCTATATGATATTGGAATTTTTGGGGCAACAACGCTTGGAAGAACAGATTTATGCTACCAAAGGATATATGTTATGGAGCGAATGTACCGATCAGTATACACAGGCCAGTATGGGATATGTAACCAATTCGGATCTTTCAAAAATGATGTACAATAGCAGCCAGACTTCATTTTCAACACCGTCAGCGGTTGGTTATATGGAAAGCCATGATAAAGACAGACTGATGTATAAAAATGTGAACTTTGGGAACACTAATGGTGGTTATAATGTAAAAGATACCACTACTGCATTAAAAAGAATGGCTGCTGTAGCATCTGTATTTCTTACCACACCTGGACCTAAAATGATATGGCAATTTGGGGAAAGAGGATATGACCAGACAATCGGCCTTTGTGAAAACGGAACCATTAACGAGAATGATTGTCGTACTTCTAATAAGCCACCCCAATGGAACAAATTTTCTGAACAAAGGAGAAAAGATCTGTATGAGGCTTTTTCTAAACTTATCAATTTAAGAGTATCAAACCCAAATCTTTTTAACAGTACCAATTTCAGTTATTCTTTTTACGATAATAATGGACTGTATAAAAAATACCAGATAGCGGATAATGCTGCCAATGGATTAAAACTTGCGGTTGTGTCTAATCTTGATGTTACTGCACAAACAAGAGACCTTACTTTTCAAAATACAGGCAATTGGTTTAACTATCTTAGTAATGGAACTGGTGCAGGTATTAATGGCCCTTCAAATGCTTCGTTTAATGTTGCTTCAGCTACACAGAGCATTACTTTGCAACCAGGGGAATTCCATGTTTATCTTTATCATCCTACAAATGTTTATATTTTTAACGGAAACGGAAACTGGAGTGATGCTTCAAACTGGACTTATGGTATTGTGCCTCCGGCTACCCTACCCAACGGTTCGGAAATATTGGTAAACCCTAAGCAGGGTGGTACATGTACATTGAATGTATCCCAAACAATAAGTACGGGCGCAAAAATTACAGTAGCGGCAGGTAAAAACATTCTTATCCCATTAAACCTTTCAATACAATAGAACAATGGCCAATGAAGATTCTTTAAAATTATTGCAGCCCGTTAAAACACTCGAAACAATTCAATCTGAGGTTGAAAACACCAACAGGATTGCTTTATCTGTTGATTGTGTGATTTTTGGTTTTGATGAAAATAAATTAAAGGTATTATTGATCCGGAGCGACCTTAAAAAATTTTTAGGTAAATGGTCATTATTAGGCGACTTGGTTTTTCCAAAAGAAGACCTTGATGCAGCGGCAGACAGAATATTAAAACAACGTACAGGCTTAAGTGATGTTTATCTTGAACAGGTTCACACATTTGGTAATGTAAGCAGGCATCCGGCTGGCAGAGTGGTTACAGTTGCTTATTGTTCCCTTATAAATGTGCAGCACCATAAGCTGAATATTTTAGACAATGAACTTCACTGGCATGATGTTAAAAATGTAAGCAGCCTTGCATTTGATCACCACGAAATATTTGATACCTGCTTAAAACAATTGCAAAAACGTGTACAGGAACATCCATTGGGCTTTAATTTATTGCCTAAAAAGTTTTCATTAAGGGAATTGCAGAATTTGTACGAAGCCATATTGGATATAAAAATGGACAGGCGAAACTTCCGGAAGAAATTTTTCTCTATGGATTTTCTGATTGATTTAAAGGAAATGGAACAGGATGTGCCGCACAGACCGGGCAAACTTTATAAGTTCAATTACGAAAAATACGAAAAGAAAAAGAAGCGAATGGTGGGAATAGATTTTTAAAAAAGGGAATAGTGAATTGCAGCGAAAGCAAATGCAGCACTGTCTTTGAAGAGTGATTATTTAGCTTGGCCTTGTTTAGGGTTTTTCTAAAATCCGGTAAAAAAAAGCGAACAAAATTTTTTCACTTAAAAAAAAGCGCTATAATTGTGTAATATTTACACATTCTAATAACAACCCAATTTAATAAAAAGGTTGTTTATAGAAAACCATTACTAACGAAATGTTTGCTTATATGTACAGGTATCTCTCATACCTGTTGCTTGTTTATCAAATTTTTCCCCGGTAAGGTTTTGCATGAACAACCAAAAAATTATGCAAATGAAAAAATGCTTTAAAGTTTTATCGGAAACGATTGTGCTAACGATTGTTTTTTCTATTTTTTCTGTTGCGGCAATGGCACAAAATGTTGTGTCAGGAAAAGTGACCGAATCAAAAAATGCTGCACCGTTGCCAGGTATTACGGTAACAGTAAAAGGAACCAAAACTTCTGTACAAACAGCAAGCGATGGTACTTTTAAAATTACAGTGCCGGCTACTGCCACTACATTGGTATTTAGTTCAGCCAGCTTTACTACACAAGAGGTAGCCATTGGCAGCGGAGCTGTTAATGTAAGCATGGCAGAAAATGTGCAGCAATTGACTGATGTGGTGGTTGTAGGTTATGGTACGGCACGTAAAAGAGACCTTACCGGCTCTGTAGTTACTGTGGGTACCAAAGACTTTAACAAAGGTGTAATTACTACACCAGATCAATTAATTGCAGGTAAAGTTTCAGGTGTATCTGTTACACCTAATGATGGTGCTCCTGGTTCTGGTAGTACTATCAGGATACGTGGTGGAGCTTCATTAAATGCCAGCAACGATCCTTTGATTATTCTTGATGGAATGCCATTGTCAAACTCAGCCGTTGCTGGTGTGGCAAATCCGTTGGCATTGATCAATCCGAACGACATAGCAACATTTACAATCTTGAAAGATGCTTCAGCAACAGCTATTTACGGTAGCAGGGCATCTAATGGTGTAATATTGATCACTACAAAAAAAGGACAAACCGGCAAACCTAAATTCACATTTACCACTCAGTTGTCAGCGGGAAAACTTATGAAGGAGTTTGATGTATTATCTACAGATGAATTCCGCACATTGGTAAATACATACGGTAATGCAGACCAGGTGGCTTTATTGGGAAATGCCAATACAAACTGGCAAAAAGAAATATACCAGACTGCTATTACTACAGATAATAACCTGAGTATTGCAGGCTCTCTGAAAAGATTACCTTACCGTTTGTCTTTAGGATATCTAAATCAGAATGGTATTTTAAAAACAGGTAACCTGCAACGTATCAGCACGGGCTTAAATTTGAGCCCTGTTCTATTAAAGGGTAACCTGAAAATCGACCTGAACGTACGTGGCTCATTTACTAAGTCACGCTTTGCTAATACTGATGCAGTAGGAGGAGCTAATCAGTTTGACCCAACACAACCTGTTTATTCCGGCAGCCCACGTTTTGGAGGCTATTGGGAAAGGCTGGATGCTGCTACAAACACAGGACTTACTGCCCTTTCTCCAAAAAATCCCGTTGGCCTGTTGATGCAGAAAGATGACCAGGGAAAGGCTAATCGCTTAATTGCTAATTTGGGTATTGACTATAAGTTGCGCTTTTTTCCTGATTTACGTGTAGTAATAAATGGTGGGTATGATTATTCTAATGGCTATGGTGGGGTTAATATAAATGATAGTGCTGCTTCTAATTATATGGCAAGTATATCTGTATATGATAACACTCGCCGTGGCAGTGGGTTAAGAACGCAATATAAATCCAAGATCACAAACTCTTACTTGAACGGATACCTGAATTATTCAAAAACTTTTAATGCTAAAAACAGGATTGAAGTGATGGCTGGTGCCGAATACCAGGACTACCTTACAACCACTTATAATTTTGATGAAAAATCCTTTAGCGATACCATCACAACTAAATTCAATACACAGTTTCTCTTTGATAAACCTCAGTACAGGATATTATCTTACTTAGGTCGCTTGAATTACAGTTTTAATAATACGATCTTATTTACCGCATCAATAAGAAGAGATGGATCTTCTAAATTTGGTTCGTTAAACCGTTGGGGAACATATCCTTCTGCTGCATTAGCATGGAGAATTTCTGAAATCCCTGCTTTTCGTAATTCTAAAACTATTTCAAATTTAAAACTGAGGTTAGGTTATGGTGTTACAGGCCAGCAGGATGGTATTGGAAACTATGATTATGTGTCATATTATTTCTTAGGCGATACCAGGGCTCAATACCAATTAGGTAATAACAACTTTACTCAGATGTTCCGTCCGGGAGGTTATAACCCTGATAGGAAATGGGAGCAAACAGCCACTTACAATGCTGCTGTTGATTACGGGCTTTTTAATAACCGCATATCAGGTAGCCTGGAGTTTTATTTTAAAAAAACTACCGATCTGTTGAATCTTGTAACCTTACCGGCTATGACCAATTTTAGTGCAACAACAATTGCCAATATCGGTTCTATGGAAAATAAGGGTGTTGAATTTAACATCAATGCTCAGGCAGTTGTTACTAAAAACTTTAACTGGGATATTGCATTCAACGTTACCTACAATCAGAATAAAATTACCAAAGTTTCTTTCGGTGATAATCCAAACGATTTTACACAGATTGCAGGAATCGGAGGAAATGGTGGTGTACAGGTACAGGCAGTTGGAGAGTCAAGAAGTTCCTTTTATGTATTTAAACAGATATATGATCAAGCAACTGGCCTCCCAATCGAAAATTTGTATGAAGACCTGAACAGGGATGGTATTATTAATACCAGCGATCTGATGGCTTTTAAAGCACCTGATCCAAAAGTATTCTTAGGTTTCAGCAGTAACCTTTCCTATAAAAAACTGAGCCTTGCGTTTACCCTTCGTGCCAATATTGGCAACTATAATTATAATAATGTTGCTACAAACGGGGCTATCAGCAAATTCCTGTTTGGATCTTATTTATCCAACCAGACTGCAGATGTGCAGAATACTAATTTCCAGGGTGTAGGAAATTTTTACCAGTCAGACTACTATGTTCAAAATGCCTCTTTTTTAAGAATGGACAATATGAATATTGGATACAATGTAGGCAACCTGGGTAATAGTAATGTAAACCTGCGTTTTAATGCAGGCATTCAAAATGTGTTTATTGTTACTAAATATAAAGGGATAGACCCAGAACTTAGTAATGGTATTGACAACAACCAATATCCAAGGCCAAGGACTTTTGTATTTGGTGTAGGGCTTGATTTTTAAAATTTGTTTTAATACTTATAAAAGCATTGATATGAAAAAAAATATTTTATTTCTCATTGTAACAACAGGGATATTCTCTACCTGTTTTACATCGTGTAAAAAGGTTTTAGATTTAAAACCTACTAATGGGGTAACCGTTGATGTGGCTTACGCTACTCCGCAAGGTTACAGGCAGGGATTTGCAAAATTATATGGTGCCTTTGGTTTAACAGGCAACCAGGGGCCTGCAGGTACACCCGATATTGATCCGGTTATCATTGATGAAGGCAACTCTGATTTTTTAAGGATGTTCTGGAATGTGCAGGAACTAAGTACTGATGAAGCGATTGACAATTCATCCTGGAACAGTAATACAGACGCAGGTTTACATGACTTTCATAATATGAACTGGAGTGCAGGTAATGCGTTGATTAAAGGGTTGTATGTACGTGCCGCTTACCAGATCACCTTATGCAATGAGTTTATCAGGCAGTGTTCCGATGAGAATTTGTCAAAAAGAGGAATACCTGCAAAAAGTATTGATACCATTAAAGCATATATTCCTGAGGCCCGTTTTTTAAGGGCTTATCAATATTGGGTGTTGATGGATTGTTTTGGCAATCCTGCTTTTACTACAGAAAATGATATAATAGGTGCTGGTCTTCCACGCCAGATACAACGTGCCGAGCTTTTCAATTACCTTGAATCTGAATTAACAGATCTTGCTACTAAACTTCCTGCAGCCAGAACCAATCCATATGGAAGGGCAGACCAGGGCGCTGCATCTGCATTACTGGCACGTATGTATCTTAATGCAGAAGTTTATACTGGTACTGCAAGGTATAGTGATGCTGCCACATGGTCTAAAAAAGTGATAGATGCAGGCTACAGTTTAGAAACAAACTACAACTGGTTATTTTTAAATGATAATTACCAGTGTACCAATGAATTTATTTTCACTATCAATTATGATGGAGAACGTTCGCAAAACTATGGCGGCACCAACTATATTCTTTGGGCCGGATCTAATTCTGATGTAGGTGTAAACACAATAGGCGTTACAGGCTGGGGTGGTAACAGAACCACTAAAAACCTTCCAGATCTGTTCCCTGATTTGACTGGCACACTGGATAAAAGGTCAAACTTTTTTATCACTGGCCGTAACAAAGAAATTGTTAACCGTATTTCTGATGGATATGCTGTTACCAAATTAAAAAATATCAACAGGGATGGATCTTTAGGTATTCAGTTAAAAGATTTGGGTGTTGGTATTGATATGCCTTTATTCAGGTTAGCAGAGCAGTATCTTATTTATGCAGAAGCAGTAACAAGAGGAGGTACAGGCGATGCTGCACTGGCACTTCAGTATTTTAATAACCTGAGAGAAAGGGCTTATGGTAATACTACCGGCAACGTAAGTGCACTTACAGCCGATCTTATCTTAGATGAAAGGGCAAGGGAATTATATTGGGAAGGGTTCCGTCGTACAGATCTTATCAGGTTCAATAAATTTACAGAATCTACTTATCTATGGCCATGGAAAGCTAACCTTGCTAATGGTGGTGGTGTAGATGCACATTTCAAATTATACCCGATTCCTGCACCAGAAATTAGTGCCAATACCAATATGGAACAAAATCCAGGCTATTAATCTACAAATTAAATTAAATGAGTATGAAAAATATAATGAAACTCTTGTTTGCAATTCCTTTATCCACAGTAATGTTTGTGGCTTGCAAAAAACAAGAAAATAAAATTTTTTATGAAGGTGGTACAGCACCAGCACTTACAAGTACCGATATTTCCCAACCAATGGTATTAGATATAAGAACAAAGGACGAACAGGCAGTTAAATTTTTATGGACAAATCCTGATTACAGATTTTCCACAGGAGTAAGTTCCCAGGATGTAATTTATACTTTACAAATAGACACTGCTGGTTCTGATTTTGTAAACCCTAACTTGGGTGAAATTGCAGTATCAAAAGATCTTTCGTTACCGTTAACTCAGGGGGATCTTAATAAAAAGTTGCTTTCAATGAATTTGAACCCTGGTACAACATATAATTTAAAGGCGAGAGTAAAATCAGCACTGATCAGTTCATCTGTACCTCTTTATTCTAATGTAATTAATTTTACTGTTACACCTTATTTAGATGCAGCTGTAAATCCTCCTGGTACAGCACCATTGTATGCAGATGGGAAACTTTACCTGGTAGGAAGCGCTACAGCAGGTGGCTGGAATAATCCCGTGCCAGTTCCAACGCAGGAGTTTACAAGAATTGATGCTACTCATTACACACTTACGGTTTCACTTATTGGCGGGCAAGAGTATTTATTGTTGCCTGTAAATGGCGACTGGGGTTCTAAGTATGGTGCTGCCTGCGGAGCTAACAGTTGTAACGTAGCAACCGGTGATTCATTTAAAGCTGCTGGTGACAATATCAAAGGCCCGTCGGCCAGTGGTACTTACACAATCACGGTAAATTTTGTATCGGGAAAATTTGCAATAAACTAATAAAGACATTTTTAAAAGTTGTATTATGAAAAATATATTCAGATTACTTTTTTCAGCGATAGTAGTCACTTCCCTGTTTGCATCTTGCGATAAAAAACAGGACCTGGTTACGTTTAATGATGGCAAAGCTGTAGTGCTAAGCAGCTCTAATGTTGCCATTGCACCTGCTGTAGCTGACTCAAATAATGTTGCAGCTACTTTTTCCTGGACAGACCCGGGATATGCTGTAGATTCATCTGCCGTAAAATATATACTCCAGATTGATTCTTCCGGAAGGAATTTTTCCCATGCGTATGAAAAACAAATAATAGCAGACCGGGATACATCATTCCTCAACAAAGAATTAAATGCAATTGCATTAAGCTTTGGGTTTGCTTTTAATACCGCTTACGATATGGATGTAAGGGTAATATCTTCTTACCCAAATAACAATGAGCAATACACATCCAATACAGTAAAAATAAATTTTACTCCTTATAAAGTTCCTCCAAAAGTTGCTTTGCCAACATCTGGAAAATTATTCCTCGTTGGTGATGCTTCACAAGGTGGCTGGAACAATCCTGTGCCAACACCTTCACAGGAGTTTGCAAAAATTGATGAAACCACTTTTGGTGGCGTATTTAATTTATTAGGTGGAAAACAATACCTGGCGCTGCCGGTAAATGGCGATTGGGGTCACAAGTTCTCAGTAAGCAACTCAAGTGCGCCTGTAACGGGAGGTGATTTTGGATACGATCTATCTACCAATTTTAATGGTCCGGCTACAGATGGCTGGTACACTATTATTTTAAATTTTCAAACCGGAAAATATTCTGTAACTCCATATACAGGCTCTTTACCAACAGATCTGTTTATTGTTGGTGATGCAACAAATGGTGGCTGGAATAATCCTGTTCCAACACCAACCCAGCAGTTTACAAGATTAAATTCTTCAGAGTTCACGCTTTCTCTTCCATTAATTGGTGGCAAACAAT
>JAZKGV010000017.1:24806-40166 GCA_040385725.1 Bacteroidota bacterium
GAGATTAATGTAAACAATATGCAAAGTAATAAAGTTCATGGACTGTATTTTGCAGGTGAAGTATTGGATATCGATGGAATAACGGGCGGATTTAATTTTCAGGCGGCTTGGACAACAGGGTATATTGCAGGATTAGATGCAGGTGGAGATTTTGGGTACGATCTACCACAAAATTTCCCTGGTCCGGCAGCTTCCGGAAACTATACTATTAGCGTAAATTTTGTTACGGGCAAATTTTCAGTTCAGTAAAAAACTGAATAATCATTATAAAAGAAAACGGCGGCAAATTTTGCTGCCGTTTTCTTTTATATCCAATGAAATAAATTGTTGAGCAAAATATTTACTGTAAATCAGTTAGTTATATAAGTAACATAAAAAATACTTCCCATTTTTGAAGGAATTTAAAATGTATCCTCCTACCTTCGCCGTCCAAAATTTTAAGCACCCGGGATAGCGGGTGCGTCATTTAAAAATTAAATACAATGAGTAAACTTCATTTTACAACCAAACATGCGAATGAGGCTACCGTTGCCCGTAATTGGTACGTGGTTGACGGTACTAATCAAACCATAGGCCGCATGTGTTCAAAAATTGCCGCTATTTTACGTGGCAAGAACAAAGCCTATTATACTCCTCATGTTGATTGTGGAGATTTTATCATCGTAATCAATTGCGAAAAGGTAAAATTAACTGGTAACAAGATGGATGATAAAGTGTACGACACTTACAGCGGTTTCCCCGGTGGCCGTAAAGAAGAAATAGCAAAAGACCTTATCAGGCGCAGGCCGGAAGTGTTGATTGAAAGAGCGGTAAAAGGTATGTTACCTAAAAACAGGCTGGGAAGGAAAATGTACGGAAAGCTATTCGTATATGCAGGAGCAGAACATTCTCATGGCGCACAACAACCAAAAGAACTTAAATTCTAAATTTTTTTTAGGTTCTAGTCTCTGTACTAAAATCTAAGTACTAAATACTATTTAAAATGGAAAAACAAAAAAACGCAGTTGGCCGCAGAAAAGAAGCTGTAACCCGTGTGTTCTTAAGCAAGGGCGAAGGTAAAATAACGGTTAACGGAAAAGATTATAAAGCATATTTCCCATTGGTGTATTTACAAAACCAGTTGGAAGCGCCTTTAAAAACAGCAGAGGCTGTTGATAAATTTGATATTGTTATCAATGCACAGGGTGGCGGCGTAAAAGGCCAGGCCGAGGCAGCGAAGCTGGGTATTGCCCGTGCTTTGTTAGAAGTAAGTGCTGATTACCGTCCGGCATTAAAGGCCGCAGGTATGTTGAAAAGGGATCCACGTTCTGTTGAACGTAAAAAACCTGGACGTAAGAAAGCAAGAAGAAGCTTCCAGTTCAGTAAGCGTTAATCTTGACTGTTATTATAATCTATTAATAAACTACTTTAATAATACAAAATGGAAAACACAACTTCCTTACAACAACAGCTTCTTGAAGCTGGTGTGCATTTCGGTCACTTAAAAAAGAAGTGGAACCCCAAAATGCTGCCTTACATCTTTGCAGAAAAGAAAGGTATCCACATTATTGATTTGAATAAAACCGCTGAAGGGTTGCAGGAAAGTGCTGCTGCACTGAAATCAATCGCAAAAAGCGGTAAAAAGATCATGTTTGTAGCTACAAAGAAACAAGCGAAAGAAATTGTTTCTGAATCTGCAAAAAAGGTAAACATGCCTTTTGTTACCGAACGTTGGTTAGGTGGTATGCTTACAAACTTTAATACCGTTCGTAAGAGTGTAAAGAAAATGCAGAGCATTGAAAAAATGCTGGGTGATGGATCTGCCGAAAGCCTTACTAAAAAGGAAAAACTTACGCTTACCCGTGATAAAGATAAAATGGAAAAAGTGCTGGGTGGTATCGCACAAATAAGCCGCCTGCCGGCAGCATTATTCCTGGTTGATATTGGCCACGAGCATATCGGGTTAGCAGAAGCAAAGCGTTTGAACATTACCACTTTTGGTATGGTTGATACCAACTGCGATCCTAACAAAGTTGATTTTGCCATTCCAGCTAACGATGATGCAGCAAAATCAATCGCCATTGTTGTAAACTACATCACTGCTGCTATTGCAGAAGGTTTGGCAGAACGCCAGGCTGAGAAAGATGACGATGACCAGTCAGGCGAAACAGAAGAATCGGCAGAAGCAAGAGCTGCCCGTTTTGAACAGAGGCAGGATAGTGCCGATGATAAAAACAAGCGTGTAAGAGGCGGGGCACCTACTAAACGCAGGGTTCCGGGTCCGGGTGCTGGAGGCAGAAGGCCGGCAACTGGTGGTGGTGCAAGATAATTTTGATGAGTTCAAAATATTAATAACAATTCTGTTCTTTTCACGGACAGTTAAAATAGTATTTTATGAGTGTAACAATAACAGCCGCAGATATAAATAAACTGCGTCAGGTAACAGGTGCAGGCATGATGGATTGCCGCAAAGCATTAACAGAAAGCAATGGTGATTTTGAGGCAGCAATTGACTGGTTGCGTAAACAAGGCCAGAAAGTAGCTGCAAAAAGAAGTGATAGGGAAGCAAAAGAGGGCGTTGTAATTGCTAAAACAAATGACGCCAAAACAGCAGGTATGATTGTATTGGTGAGTTGTGAAACTGATTTTGTAAGCAAAAATGCTGAATTTGTAGCTTTTACTCAAAGCATTGCTGATGCAGCAGTGGCCAATGATGTAAAGTCGGTTGATGAATTAAATGAAGTGGTTATCAACGGTAGCAAAGTTTCTGAATTGATAAATGACAAACTGGCTTCTATTGGCGAAAAAATAGCAGTTCGTTTTGAAAGGATAGACGCTCCATTTGTTGCAAGCTATATACATGGTGCTAACAGAATGGGTGTGCTTGTTGGGTTTAATAAAAGTGCCGGGGATGCAGGAAAAGATGTGGCTATGCAAATAGCTGCCATGAACCCCCTGGCTGTTGACGAAACATCTGTAGCACCTGAAACCATTGCAAGGGAAAAAGAAATAGCCATTGAGCAAATTAAAGCAGAAGGAAAGCCTGCTGAAATGGCTGAAAAAATAGCCGCCGGAAAAGTAAATAAGTTTTTAAAAGAAAATACTTTGATGGCGCAGGCCTTTGTAAAGGACAATGCAAAATCAGTAGCAGATCATCTTAAAAGTATAGACGCAGAGTTAAAAGTAACAAGCTTTAAGAGAGTAGCACTTGGGTAATTATAATTAATTTTTTTTATAATAGGCGGAGCTGGTATGGTTCCGCCTTTTATTTTGTCGTTTTTATAAAGTGAAAAGCATTAAAATGGGGTTACTTCAATCGTGTTTTATACATAAGTTTCCAATAAAAAAAGGGTACTTTTGCGCCTGATTTTTCAGCCTGATTTTAAAAGCGTTGGTGTGTTCGGGCATTGCAGTAAAAAATCGCTTTTACAAGTCTTACAAAAGGCTAAAAAAAATTAATTTGCCACCCTTTAAAAATAAAGCACCTCTTTAATTACAACTGATTATTGAACAAGATTGGTTTTACTATAGCCTCGTTATTTTCACCATGTAACTGAGGGAGGCGAAGCCATTAAAAAAATTATAAAAGTGTTTTTATTCATACAAAACAATCATCTTTTATTTATATGAACTTATTCTCCAAATGTAAAACTCCGCTTTTTGCTGTGATACTATTGTATTGCTTCTCTTGCACGCCTTCTAAAAAAGTGGTTTACTTCAATGATTATAAAGACAATGACAGCGCTTCTGTAGCAGCCATCAAAACTATAAAAGTAAATTTTGCAAATACCATTCAAAAAAATGACCAGTTATGGATTACTGTTGGGGGCAGTAATATTGAAGACCTGGTTTCAATTAACTCTGGTAATGGCATTGGGGCTACGGGCACGGGGGGGGCAGTAGGTGCAAGCAGTAGCTCGGTGTTGGGGTACCTTGTAGAATCAGATGGTAAAATCCAATTACCATATTTGGGAAGAATACAGGCAGAAGGGTTAACCCGCCTTCAACTGGAAGTAAATTTGACAGGGCTGGTAAAGGAATATACAAAAGACCCTATTGTTAATGTCCGTTTTCTTAACTACAACTTTTCAGTAATGGGAGAAGTAACAAGAAGTGGAAAGTATAGTATGTCTAATGAAAGGGTAACAGTACTTGAAGCTATTAGTATGGCAGGCGATGTTACAGATTTAGGCAGGAGGGATAATGTGATTGTGATAAGAGAGGAAAACGGAGAGCGGAAGATCGGGCGCATTAATCTTTTGTCAAAAGATATTTTCAATTCTCCTTATTTTTATTTGAGAACAAATGATGTAGTGTATGTGGAACCGGTAAGTGCCAGGTTCATCAGCCGCACGGGTATCCCTCAATATTTTACCGTAGTAGCAATAGGTGTATCCATACTTATTACCATTATTAACCTGGCAAAGAAATAAATAAACAAATTCATGTCAAACAATAATACACAAAAAGATTTTTCAATACAGGAACAGGTAGTTGACCAGGGCGAACAAATACAACGATTGCTCTATCGTGTACTTCCCTTTTGGCCACTTATTATTTTATCCTTAGCTCTTGGAGTGGTGGCAGCCCGTATTTATTTGCGGTACCAGATACCGGTATATGTTGTAAAGGCAAGGATGGTGGTGAATGATGAAACACAGCAAAAGAGCGCCAACCTGCAGGAAATAATTAAACTGGATACCCGTAACCTTTCGGCAGAAACAGAAAGGGAAATGCAGATTTTAACATCAAAAGATCTGTTTAGAAAACTGGTGGAAAAACTCCAGTTAAACATCATTTATATACAGGAAGGCCTTATAAGGGTGGCAAAGTATAATGAAGACAAGTTGCCATATAATCTTGTTCTCCAGAATCCTGTTGGAGTAAAAGGAACATTAACGGGCGATGTAGAGGCAGTACCGGGCGGTGTTAGGTTTGCAGGTATTGTTTTTCCTTTTGATTCATTGATGCAAACGAAAGTTGGTGCCCTAAAGTGGGTAAAAAACCCTGAATACACCGGAATATCTGTAAGAAAGTTTAAGGTTACAGTAGTGCCCATAGCTGCGGCAGTAGGACAGCTAAAAGGCGGCCTGTATGTAAACCCTATTTCCAAGCAATCATCAATACTTGATATATCCTACTCCTGCCCGGGCCCTGAAAAGGGAATTGAGATGCTTACCAATCTTATTGAAATTTACGGGTCTTCCGCAGTTGATTACAAAAAAATTATTTATGAAAATGCACAAACATTTCTTGATAACAGGTTAAGAATTGTAGCAGAAGAGTTGAGTGGGGTGGAAAAAAACCTGCAGTCTTTTTCAGAAAGGGAAGGCGTGGTTGACCTTGGCAGGGAAGCAGACATATACCTTTCACAGTCAAAAGAAAACATGCGCCGACAAGGGGAAATTTCCGTTCATCTTGATGTACTCGGGGAAATAGAAAAATATGTTACCCAACGGAATAGTACTGCCAGTGCCATTCCTGCAACGCTGGGTCTTACTGATCCGGTGCTGGTAGGTTTATTGAATGACCTGTATGAAGCAGAAGCAAAACTTGAAAGGGTAAAAAGGATGTCGGGCCCTGGCAACAGGGAAATACCTGTATTGGAAGATGCTATTGCCAAGCTTCGTCCAAGTATTGCAAAAAGTATTGAAAATTTAAAAATTAATTTAACAGCCAGCAGGGAACAACTGGAAAGCGATTACAGGATAATGTCTGGCTCACTGAATAAAATACCTTTTAAGCAAAGAGAACTTCTTGATATCACACGCCAGCAAGCGATCAAAAATGCTATTTATACTTTTCTTTTGCAAAAAAGGGAAGAGTCTGCCATTGCCGGTGCTTCAATAGTGCCCAATTACAGGGTAATAGAAAAACCGGAGTCAGGTGGTATCATTTCGCCAGAACCTAAAAAGATCTATACCGTTGCGGTGTTGATATCCCTGATGCTGGTGATCATTTATATCTATTTCAGGGAATTTGCAAGCAAACGTATCCTCTTCAGGGCACAGCTTGAAAGTACTTTGCCAGTACCTGTTATTTCTGAGTTGATATTTCATCCACACGATCCAATATCACCAATTGTGGTAGGTGCCGGCAAACGAACATTGGTGGCTGAACAGTTCAGGGAACTTCGTACCAATATCAACTATATTACTGCCAACTCAAAGGATAAGTGCAAAGTGATTTTAACCACTTCTTCTATACCCAAAGAAGGAAAAAGTTTTGTGGCAATAAATGCAGCTATCAGCCTTAGCCTTACCGGCGACAAAGTGGTGTTACTTGAATTTGACTTACGTAAACCAAAAATCAGCAAGCCTCTTGGTATAGCCAAAGAACCAGGGCTAAGCAATTACCTGATTGGAAAAGCTACCGAACAGGAAATAATAAAACCACATGCCGATATCGAAAACCTGTATGTGATACCATCCGGGCCTATCCCTCCTAACCCTGCTGAATTACTGAGTGGCAGCAAGCTCCAGGAACTGATAACGTATTTAAAAAAGGATTTTGATTATGTAGTAATTGATTCTCCACCCGTGGCGGCGGTTACAGATGCAAAGATACTTGCTCATGTTGCCGATGCCACCATTTACATCATACGGCATAACTATACCAACTTTGTGTTCCTTAACCTTATCAACGACATTTATCAGAAAAACGGGCTGCCTAATATCAATATTGTTTTCAATGGTATCGTTAATAAGCGTATCATGGGCTACAGCTATGGCAAAGGATATGGCTACGGCTATGGTTACGGTTACGGTTATGGGTATAGTTACGGTTATGGCTATGGCTATACTATCGAAGACAAAAAGAAAAAAAGTATCAGGAAATCTATTATAGCTTTCTTTTCAAGGTTGTTTGGAAACGGATAGTACCGTTTGATTTAAAAGTGATTAAGCTCAAAAAGTTTTTATACAGTTATCTCGAAAACTTTGGGTACTTCTACCAGTACCTGCGGCATAGGGTATTTATACTGCTGTTGCTAAGTATTCTGGTAGGTGTGCTTGATGGGTTTGGGCTTACTATGTTTTTGCCATTACTGCAAATGGTGGGAGACAGTACAACTGTTGATTCTGAAAAACTGGGAAACCTTCGTTTTATAGTACAGGCAATGCAGGCCATGGGGCTTAGCCTTACCCTTGTACCCGTACTGTTATTCCTATGTTTGTTTTTTGTACTAAAAGGTGTGGTGAGGTATTTGTGTGATGCTTACGCTGTAATAGCACAGCAATTTTTTATCAGGAAGATACGGTTGCGAATGCTGGCTGCACTCAATAATATTTCATTCAAATCATTTGTTACGGCTGATGCCGGCCGCATACAAAATACTATGAGTGGAGAAGTGGACAGGGTGTCACGTGCATTTCTATCTTATTTCAAGGCATTTGAACAAATGATCCTGGTGGCAGTGTATATGGCATTTGCATTTTTTGTAGATGCACAGTTTGCGTTGCTGGTAAGTATTGGAGGAGTGGTTACCAATGTCATTTACAAAAAAATCAATACGCTTACTAAAAAGGCATCAAGGCAATTAACCAGTGATGCACACGATTTCCAGGGCCTTATCATTCAGCATGTGGGCAATTATAAATATTTAAAAGCTACAGGGCTATCGAATTTTTTTGGAAGCCGGCTTATCAATAAATTATTATTGCTTGAAAAAAGCAACCGGCGTATTGGGGTGCTTACAGCCGTTATTTCTGGTGCCAGGGAACCCTTGTTGATCTTTGTGGTAACAGCAGTTATCCTGGTGCAGGTAAAATTTCTTGCAGCACCACTAGGCCCCATTTTAATCAGCCTGCTCTTTTTTTACAGGGCGCTTACGGCCCTGCTGCAAATGCAGACGGCATGGAATTATTTTCTTTCTACCTCCGGCTCAATAGAAAACATGAAGCAGTTTCAACAGGAGTTGGATAGCAATAATGAGCAGGCTGGCAACCGGGAATTAAATAAATTTCATTCAAAATTTGAACTTAATAATGTATCGCTGCAGTATGGAGATAAAAAAGTATTACAGAACATCAACCTCGTTGTAAATAAAAATGAAACGGTAGCTTTTGTTGGCGAAAGCGGCAGTGGAAAAACTTCATTGGTAAACATGCTGGCAGGCTTGTTGCCACCGGATGCAGGCACTATGAAAGTAGATGGCGTTGCCAGCACAGAAATAAATATGCCGGCCTTTCAAAAAAGGCTTGGCTATATAACACAAGATCCCGTTATTTTCAACGACAGCATTTATAATAACATAACGCTGTGGGATGGCCCAACGGAAGAAAATATTAACCGGTATAATGCTGCTATCCAAAAAGCCGCCCTTACAGATTTTATCAATAGCCTTTCTGAAAAAGAAAACACCATGCTTGGCAACAATGGTATAAACCTTAGCGGCGGGCAAAAGCAACGTATTTCAATAGCAAGAGAGCTGTACAAGGATATTGATATCCTTATAATGGATGAAGCCACTTCTGCCTTAGACTCTGAAACAGAAAAATCAATTCAGGATAATATTGATACACTGAAAGGACAATATACTATTCTCATTGTTGCACATCGCTTGTCTACTATTAAAAATGCAGACAGGATTGTACTTATGAACAAAGGACAAATAGAACAGGCAGGTACATATCAGCAAATGCTGGATAATGCGGCTATGTTTAAGCGTATGGTGGCCTTACAGGAATTATAAGAATGGTTTAGTGGGTTTAGAAAGTTTAGGGGTTAGACAAAATCTTCACCCACAAAACTAAATATTCTTAAACTGCCTAAACATTCTAAACAGTTTTTTTGAACTTAATAAACTAACAACAATGCTAAACGGAAAAAGCATTCTTATCACCGGTGGAACCGGCTCGTTGGGAAAAGCGCTGACCAGCCACATTTTTAAAACATATCCTGACGTAAAAAGGCTTGTTATTTTCAGCCGTGATGAACAGAAGCAATACCAGATGGGTTTGGAATACCCTGCAGATAAATATCCGCAGATACGGTTTTTCATCGGTGATGTAAGGGATTTTGAAAGAGTAAAGAGGGCTATGAAAAGTATTGATTATGTTATCCATGCTGCTGCAATGAAGCATGTGCCGATCGCAGAATATAATCCCAGCGAATGTGTAAAGACAAATATCAATGGGGCAGAAAATGTTATTAATGCCTGTCTTGAAACAAGTGTTACAAGAGTAGTGGCATTATCAACAGATAAAGCCGCAGCGCCGGTGAATTTATATGGTGCCACAAAACTTGCATCCGATAAATTGTTTGTTGCTGCCAACAATATCCGTGGATGGAATGATATTATTTTTAGTGTGGTGCGTTACGGAAATGTAATGGGCAGCAATGGTTCTGTTATCCCTTTCTTTTTAAAAATGAAAAAAACAGGCGTATTGCCAATTACCGAACCTACCATGACGAGGTTTAATATTTCATTACAGGGAGGCGTTGATATGGTGATGCATGCATTGGAACATGCATGGGGCGGAGAAATTTTTGTGCCTAAAATCCCTTCTTATAAGATAATGGATGTGGCAGAAGCTGTAGGCCCTGAATGCGAAAAGAAAGTTACCGGCATACGCCCTGGTGAAAAAATACATGAAGAGATGATAACCGATTCTGATTCGTATTACACCTATGATCTCGGAAAATATTACACTATTCTCCCATCTTCCCACCGTTGGAATCTCGAAGAATTTCTTAAACATTTTAATGGTAAAAAAGTACAATTTGGTTTCCGCTACAACTCTGGGGAGAATACTGAATGGGAAACGGTAGAAGGGTTGCGTAAGCTTATTAAAGAGCATGTAGATCCAGGCTTTACTGTATAACTATAAAAACAAAAAACATAATTACGATAATAGCGAGGCATGTTATTTAATTCTCTGGGTTTTTTTATATTTCTTCCAATAGTGTTTATGCTTTATTGGTTTGTTGCCAATAAAAGTTTAAAAGCACAAAATATACTACTGCTTGGTGCAAGCTATTTTTTTTATGCCTGCTGGGATTGGCGCTTTCTTTTTCTTCTTATGTTCAGCACGCTCCTGGATTATTATACGGGGCTGAAAATGGAGGAAGCCTCAAATGAAAAAAGGAAAAAATTTTGGTTTTGGTTAAGCATTATCATCAACCTGGGTTTTCTTGGGGTATTCAAGTACTATAATTTTTTTGCAGAATCATTTGCCGAACTAATATCTCAAACAGGCATTAAGATAGATGTGTGGACCCTTAAAGTGATCTTGCCTGTAGGCATTTCATTTTACACGTTTCATGGATTGAGTTATGTAATAGATATTTATAAGAACAGGATAAAGGCTGAAAAGAATTTTGTTGATTATGCAGTGTTTGTAAGCTTTTTTCCATTGCTTGTGGCAGGGCCCATAGAAAGGGCAACGCACCTGTTGCCTCAAATAAAACAAAAGCGCCACTTTGATTATACAAAAGCGGTTGATGGGCTAAGGCAGATATTATGGGGGCTGTTTAAAAAAGTAGTGATAGCAGATAACTGTGCAGAGTTTGCCAATTTAATATTTAATAACACTGAGTCATATTCCGGCAGTACACTGGCTTTAGGAGCATTGTTTTTTACGTTTCAGATATACGGTGATTTTTCAGGCTACTCAGATATAGCGCTTGGCACTGCAAGATTGTTTGGAATGGATTTGCTACGCAATTTTGCTTTTCCATATTTTTCAAGAGATATAGCAGAATTCTGGCGGCGATGGCACATTTCACTTTCTACCTGGTTCAGGGATTATTTATATGTGCCATTGGGCGGAAGCCGTGGCGGCACCTGGATGAGAGTGCGTAATACATTTATCATTTTTATTGTAAGTGGTTTTTGGCATGGTGCTAACTGGACTTTTATTGTATGGGGAGCTTTGAATGCATTGTATTTTTTACCGATGTTACTTTTAAACCGTAACAGGAATAACTTACATATAGTGGCGGAGGGGAAAATTTTTCCTTCTCTAAAAGAACTGCTTTCTATTGTTGGAACTTTTTGTCTTACTGTTTTTGCATGGATATTTTTCAGGGCAGAAAGTATGCAGCATGCGTTCAGCTATATTGGTAACATGTTTAACAAAACCTTGTTTTCAATTCCTCAATTTGAGGGAAGGGAGGCGGCAATAGTAACATTGGTTTTGTGTGCTTTTTTTATTGTAATTGAGTGGATGGGAAGGGAGCATCAATATGCACTGGCATCTATTGGTTTTAAATGGCCGAAGCTGCTACGCTGGGGCTTCTACAGTTTCATTGTTTTTTTAATGGGGATGTATATGTCTACAAGCGAAACACCATTTATCTATTTCCAGTTTTAATTATCCGTAAATGAAAAAATTCTTACAACATATAATTTTCTTTTTCGTATTTACTGCAGTTCTATACCTGACAGGATTATTTCTTTGTGGACATTTTCTTCCGGCAGATTTCCGTAAAAATTTGAAATATCTTGTAGGCGGCCCTGGTTACACTTACACAAGATTACATGAAGTACAAAACTATAAAAACGTAGATGTACTTTTTTTAGGATCTTCTCATTCGGGCAGAGGGTTTGACCCTAGAATATTTAAAGAGGCTGGATACAGTTCTTTTAACCTGGCTACAAATGCTCAAACACCCTTGCAAGCGGAAATGTTAATGAACAGGTACATTGATAGCCTCAATCCTAAAACGGTTGTTTTTGAGGTATACCCATATACTTTTTCAAGCGATGGTGTTGAATCTGCCGTTGATATACTGGCCAATGATAAAATAGACAAGCATGCAGCATATATGGCATTGTGGCTCAAAAATCTTAAAACCTACAATACTCTTTTGTATGGTTATTTACAAAAGCTATTTTCAATAGAAACAAAAATCACTGAAAAAAGCTCTTTTAAATTAAAGTATAAAAATTTTACAGATAGTATCAGTTATGTACCCGGTGGGTTTAATTACATAAACAGGCAATGGGCTTCACCATCATTAAAAGAACAATTAGATAAAGCCCACATGCTTTTTGAAAAAGGGGTAATGGCAAACGTAAGTATTGTTCAGGATGCCGATGGCAAATGGTCGCCGAGGAGTAATCAATTGGCTTCATTTGAGAGGATACTGAAAACACTGGCGGAAAGAAAAATACGTGTGGTGCTGGTGCAGGCACCAATAGACAGCAGGTTTTATAAAATGATCCGTTGCAATAAAGAGATAGACGTGTATTTTTCATGCAAAGGCGACTACTATAATTTTAATGACTTAATCCATTTTGATAACACAAATGATTTTACTGATTACGACCACCTTAGTGAGGTTGGTGTAAGAAAGATGAATGAAGCAATTATTAAAAAACTTTCCCAACACGTTAAGTAATACCCATGCCATGAATACGATTACAGAAACAAAAAAATCATTTGGCCCCATACCTTATGGCCGCCAGCACATAACAGAAGAAGACCTGAAAGCAGTAAATGAAACATTGCTTAGCGATTACCTTACACAAGGCCCAAAGATTGCGGAATTTGAAAATGCTTTTACAAAATATATTGGTTGTAAATATGCCGTGGCGGTTGCTAACGGTACCGCAGCACTTCATTTGTCTGCATTGGCTTTAGATGTAAAGCCTGGTCAAAAAGTAATTACTCCCCCAATCACTTTTGCAGCATCAAGCAATTGTATTAAATATTGCGGCGGCGAAGTGGTGTTTGCAGATATTGACCCTGCTACATATTTGCTTGATATTAATAAAGTAAAAGCATTGCTAGATGCTTCGCCAAAGGGAACATACCACGGGATTGTGCCGGTGGATTTTGCAGGCCGGGCTGTTAACCTCGAAGCGTTTAGAAAATTAGCGGATGAATATGGCTTGTGGATCTTAGAAGACAGTTGCCATGCACCCGGTGGTTATTTTGTTGACAGCAATGGCAGCAAACAATTTTGTGGCAATGGTAATTTTGCCGACCTGGCTATTTTTTCTTTCCATCCTGTCAAGCACATCGCTTGTGGCGAAGGCGGCATGATAACTACCAACGATGAAAAGCTGTATAAGAAATTACTACAGTTACGTACGCATGGCATTACAAAAGAGCAGGGTACATTTGCAAATGATATAAATTTTGCCGCAGGCCAATCAACTAACAGTGAAAGCTATCCCGGCTGGTATATGGAGATGCAATCATTGGGTTACAACTACCGCATCACCGATTTCCAGGCGGCACTTGGATCAAGCCAGTTAAAAAGAGCTGATGAAGGGCTTGCAAGAAGAAGGGAGATCGCCGCTAATTATGCAAAAGCTTTTGCCGGTAAAAATTATATCATAGGGCAATCGGGCTCTGTTGATGGACATGCTTATCACTTGTATATTGTTGAAGCGGATGACAGGCTTGGATTGTATAATTATTTAAGAGAACAAAAAATATATGCACAGGTACATTATATACCCACACACCTGATGCCATATTATAAACAGTTTGGTTGGAAAGAAGGCGATATGCCACAGTCTGAGAATTATTATAAGTATTGCCTCAGCCTGCCAATGTATCCAACACTTACCGGTGCCGAACAGGAGTACGTAATTGAAACAATAAATAATTATTACAGCAGGTAATAGTAATGATTAATATGCCACACCTTTCCATAGTTAGCCCGGTTTACAGGGCAGAAAAAATAATTCCTGTGTTGGTTGACAGAATTAAAAAAGCTGTTGCCCCAATAACAGATGACTATGAAATTATATTGGTGGAAGATTGTGGGCCAGATAATTCCTGGAAGGTAATTGAAGATATAAGTGTTGCCGACTCTAAAGTGGTTGGCATAAAACTGAGCCGCAATTTTGGCCAGCATTATGCTATCACCGCAGGGCTTGATCATGCAAAAGGCGAATGGATCGTCGTAATGGATTGCGATCTGCAGGATGTACCAGAAGAAATACCTAACCTGTATGCAAAAGCACAGGAAGGTTTTGATGTGGTGCTTGCACGCCGCCATGTGCGTAAGGATGGATTTTTTAAAACATTTTTTTCTGCAGCCTTTTACAGAACACTCGGCTACTTAACTGGTAGTGAGCAGGATGAATCTGTCGCTAATTTTGGTATTTACAGCCGCAAAGCAATTGATGCGGTCATCAGTATGAGGGAGCCCATCCGTTATTTTCCAACCATGGTAAAATGGGTTGGGTTTAGGGCTACTAAAATAAACGTGTTGCATGACAACAGGCTTGAAGGTGAATCCAGCTATAATTACAAACGCCTTTTTAATCTTGCTATTGATATCATACTTGCCAATTCTGATAAGCCACTGCGGTTGTTTATTAAAGCCGGTGTTACTATTTCGCTGATATCATTTGTCCTGGCACTCTTTACAATATACAGATGGCTCACAGGGGGCATAAGTGTGGTGGGTTACACCAGTTTGATCGTTTCTATATGGATGCTGTCGGGTATCATCATGGCAATACTTGGTGTAGTGGGATTATATGTCGGTAAAACATTTGAAGGTGTAAAACAGCGGCCACTATATGTGGTAGAGAAAAAAGTTAATGCATGATAAGGCTGCACCTGCTGGGATATAAAGGGTTTATTGCTTTATCGCAATTGGATAAACAATTTTTGGGCAAAATAACCACTGTTGTTATAGCGAAAGACAAGGGTATTAAAGAAGATTATTTTGAAGAAACTGCTGCCTGGTGTAAAGCTCATAACCTGTTGTGGTTTGAAAGAACAAAAGAGCCTCCCATCAAAAATGAAACGGCAATTGCCATTGGCTGGCGATGGTTGATAAGTGATGCAGCAAAGTTGGTAGTGTTTCATGATTCACTATTGCCTAAGTACAGGGGATTTAACCCATTGGTAACTGCATTGATCAATGGTGATACAGCCATTGGCGTTACAAGTTTGTATGGCAGCAACGAATATGACCGGGGCGATATCATCAGCCAGAAAAAAATAAATATTACTTATCCAATAAAGATCAACGATGCAATTGAAAAAATTGCAGGTTTGTATGCTTCGTTGCTGAATGATTTTTTTTCAGGCGCTGTTGATGCCATTCCGCAAAATGAAAGTGAAGCCACATACAGCCTGTGGAGGGATGCAACAGATTATTTTATTGATTGGCATTTATCAGCGGCAGAAATTGTACGCTTTATTGATGCTGTTGGTTTTCCTTACGATGGCGCCAAAACAAAATTCGATGATAAAATAGTTATTGTAGATAATGCAACAGAAGTGCCCGATGTACCTGTAGCTAACAGAACAGCAGGCAAAGTAATTTTTAAAGAGGGCAATTGCTTTACCATTGTATGCGGCAGCGGCCTTATAAGCATAAGCGAATTTAAAGATGAGGATGGCAACAGCATTGACCTGTCAGGTAAATTCAGATTAAGATTTCAATAGATGAATTATCAAATAC
>JAZKGV010000017.1:40176-49875 GCA_040385725.1 Bacteroidota bacterium
CATTTAACAAGCCCTACCTCACCGGTAAAGAAGCACATTATATGTATGATGCTGTGTACACCGGTAAGCTTTCGGGCAATGGCAAGTACACACAGCTTTGCCAGGAGTTTTTAAAAAATAAATATGGCTTTGGCAAATGTTTGCTTACCACTTCCTGCACCGATGCATTGGAAATGGCGGCATTGCTTATCAATATACAACCAGGCGATGAAGTGATAATGCCATCTTACACTTTTGTAAGCACAGCCAATGCATTTGTATTACGTGGTGCAAAAATTGTTTTTGCAGACAGCCGTAGAGATCATCCCGGTATGGATGAAGCCAGTGTAGAAAAACTTATTACAGCAAAGACAAAAGCAATTGTGCCGGTACACTATGCTGGTGTGGCCTGCGATATGGATGTGCTGATGGGCCTGGCAGATAAATACAAACTGTATGTGATTGAAGATGCCGCACAGGCTATTGATAGTTATTATACCGGAAGAGATGGAAAGAAAAAAGCACTGGGCAGCATTGGACACCTGGCAGCCTTTTCATTTCATGAAACAAAAAATATTATTTCAGGCGAAGGTGGTATGCTGGCAATTAATGATCCTGCATTTATGGCAAGGGCCGAGATCATTTGGGAAAAAGGTACCAATCGGTCAGCATTCTTTCGTGGCGAAGTGGATAAATATGGCTGGGTTGATGTAGGCTCTTCTTTTCTTCCCTCAGAAATTGTAGCAGCATTTTTATGGGCTCAATTAGAAAACCTGCAGGATATACAAACAAAGAGGATTTCGTTGTGGCAATGTTATCATAACCTGTTTCAAAAAATTGCAACTGAAAAAAATATTGCATTGCCGTCTATACCTTCATTTGCCACTAACAATGCACATATGTATTATTTTGTATGCAGCAATCTTCAGCAGCGTACAGATATTATACAGCGTTTAAAGCAAAGTGGTGTGCTTGCTGTATTTCATTATCTAAGCCTGCACACAAGCCCTTTTTATACAGATAAGCATGATGGAAGAAAACTGCCTTTAACTGATAAATATTCTGATTGCCTTATAAGATTGCCTTTATTTTATGAGCTTACTGAAAACCAGGTGGCTGATATTGTAAAAATTATTGCAGGGTAACCTGGGTCCTGAAAAGTTCTTCCTTTTTCTATATTAATGACAACTGTAGTACAAAGTAAAATTTCAGAAAAAAAAGTATGGTGGCTGTGCCATTTGGTATTGCTTGCTTTCTTTTTACCATTTCTCCTGCTTGGCAAAAACAGTTATGTGCCGGTTGGTGATAATTTTGAAAGCAATATTATATGGATACAGGTGTTGATGAATGCTGATGCATTCTGGACCGGGCCTACGCATAGCATTACCCAGTTAATGAATGGTGTGCCACATGCATTGATCAACTATCAACTGCATGTTCCCTCCATTATCATTGCGTATGTTGGTTCGTATTGGGGATATGTGATAGATATTATCATTATGGCACTGTCGGGTTTTTGGGGTATGTGCTTTTTGCTGAAGTATCATTTTGCTGATAAATTTTATAATGATTATGTAATCATTGCATCCGTATCACTTTTATTTGGCCTTCTTCCTTTCTGGTCATTTGATTTATCTGTATGTGGCCAGCCTTTTTTATTTTATGCTTTTTTAAATTTAATGAAGCAGCAAAAAAAACAGCAAAGCTTTTTACTCATTGCTCTTTTCCCGTTTTTTTCTTCGCTGGTATTGGTTGGTATTTTTGATTGTATTGTACTTGCCGGAATGTGGCTTTGGTATGCAGCAAAAAATAAAAAAGTAAACTGGTCTTTTTTTACCGGCATTGCATTGCTTACAATTATGTATGTAGTTGCCAACTACCAGTTCTTTTATTTGTTTGTAAAAGGAGGTTATGTATCGCACCGGGCAGAAATGCAGAAGGTACTCACCAAAAGTTTTGGTGCAATGCTGCAGAATTTTAAAGATGTTACCATAAACCTGCAATGGCATTCACCTGCACTGCAGTCGGTGGTGATATTGCCTGTAGTTGTAATAATGTTTTGTATATTTTTCTTTAAACATAAAAATGCAAAACAATACAGGTTATTTATTGCGCTTGTAACAGGCTTATTGCTTTGTAATATTTTTTACACGGCTTACTACGCTCATTACTTTGATGGAGTTTTTGGGCGCCTGTTCAAAATTTTTCCGCTACAGTTACAGCGTTTTCATTTTCTTGAACCATTTGTTTGGTATATGGCCTTTGGTCTTTGCCTGGTATGGATAGCACATCATATAAAAAAGGGAAAGCTTATTGCATCGGTGCTTGTACTGGCACAGTTGCTTTTTATATTTATCAATCACCCTTCGGCAAAAGCAATTGCAGGAAAATTTGTTGTAAAGAACGGCCCTACGTTTAACCGCCTCACCGGGGAAGGAATTTTTAAAGAGATAGATTCTTTTATTGGCAAACCCAAAAGCGAATACAGGGTGGCAAGTGTTGCCATGTATCCATCAATGGCACAGTGGAATGGTTTTTATACACTGGATGGCTATATGCCTGATTACCCACTTGCATACAAACACGAGTTCAGGGAAATAATTGCAGGTGAACTGAAAAAAGGCAGTTACAAAGGTTATTTTGACAACTGGGGCTCCAGGTGCTATCTCTATATTAATGATGTAAAAGAAAATCTTTCTGATTATGCAAAAGGCCGGCCGTACTATGGCAAAGGAATTGAAAACCCTGCATTGAATTTTGATAAGTTTTTACAAATGGGTGGCAGGTATATTTTTTCAAGCATACCAATTACCAGTAAAAGAATGATATTGCTGAAAAAATTTGAACGGCCCGATGCATGGTATGATGTGTATGTGTACGAAGTAAAATAAAATAATTTGAAATTAGGCCTTGGCACAGTTCAGTTTGGTTTGCCTTATGGAATCAATAATTCCGCAGGACAAACAACTGCAGAAGAAGTAACAAGGATTTTACAAGCTGCTTCTGAACACAACATTACTTTTTTAGATACGGCTGCTGCTTATGGAAATGCCGAAGCTGTATTAGGTAAAAATGATCTGCTGCCATTCAGTATAATTTCAAAATATATAACTCCTGCAACAAACAGATCAGTTGAACAGCAGTTGCAAAAAACTTTATATGAGTTAGCCGTAAAAAAACTCTATGGTTATCTTGCTCACAGGCCTTCAGAAATATTACAGGATAACGACCAGTGGAAAGTGCTGAAAGATCTGCAGGAAAAAGGGTTAGTGGAAAAGGTCGGCTTCTCTTTAAATAGTACAGAAGAGCTGAGTGAATTGTTAAAAAAAGATTTTGCTCCGGATATTATACAGGTTCCCTACAATTACTTCGACAACCGGTTTGAAAATTTGATGATTGAATTAAAAGAGAGAGGTTGTGAAGTGCATACGAGGTCTGCTTTTTTACAGGGTTTGTTTTTTAAAGATGTAAATATACTGCCCTCTTTTTTTGATACAGTAAAGCCATTGATAAAAAGAGTGCAACAGCAAACAACTAATATTTCAGGTGCATTGCTTCATTATGTTGTTGCTAAACCTTTTATTGATAAAGTAATTATTGGTGTAGAAAATGAACAACAACTGCATATCAATATCCGTGACTTAAAACTGGGAATTGAGTTGGATAAAAACACCACAAAAATTCCTGAACAAATATTGATGCCATCCAACTGGCCAAAGCAATGAGTAAATTAAAGATTGGTGTTATCGGTATGAGTGAAGGTAATGGACATCCATATTCATGGAGCGCTATCTTTAATGGATACGATCCTGTGTATATGAAGGATTGTCCTTTTCCGGCGATACCGGAATATTTAGCAAAGCAAAAATTCCCGGAAGATAGTCTCGGCCATCTTGCAACTGTTACACATGTGTGGAGCCAGGATAAAAAAATATCAGAACATATTGCTGCATCATCAAACATAGCAAATGTTGTAACAAGCATGGAAGATATGATTGGCAGCATTGATGCTTTGCTGCTGGCAAGAGATGATGCAGAAAATCATTATGAAATGGCATTGCCTTTTTTAAAAGCAGGCCTTCCTGTTTTTATTGATAAGCCTTTGGCCATAAAAATAAGTGAAGCAGAAAAAATCTGGAAAGTAGGGCAAAGGCCGCAACAGGTTTTCTCCTGCAGCTCACTCCGCTATGCAAAAGAATTTTTATTAACAGAAGAAGAGAAGAATAGCATTGGACAAATAAAATTGGTGGAAGGTAGTGTGATGAAGAAATGGGAAACCTATGCTATACATGTGTTAGAACCATTAGTAGCACAATTGCCAAACCGTGGTGAATTGAAAGAAGTAAAAAATATTTCGACTGCAGCGCATAAACAAGTATTGGTGCAATGGCAAAATGTAACAGGTTATTTTAAAATGACCGGTAACACGATATCGCCATTGGAAATAAAGTTTTTTGGAGAAAAAGGAAACATTACAAAAACATTCAGCGACTCATTCAGTGCTTTTAAAAATTCATTGTGTGAATTTATCAATGTGATAAAAAATCCTGAACAAAATATTCCGCAGCAGGAAACACTGGAACTTGTAACCATTTTAGAGAAAGGCCTGGCATGAAGATACTAATTGTTGGTTTGGGTTCTATCGGTCAGCGTCATGCAGGTTGTTTGCAAAAAATTGCAGGAATTGAAATTGCAGTGTTGCGTACAAAGAAAGGAACGCTGAAAGAAAAAAGCGGCTTCACAGAATTTTATAGTTTGGATGAGGCATTGGCATACAAACCTGATGGAGTTGTTGTTGCTAATCCAACTTCTCTGCATGTAGCAACTTCGCTGCCGTTTTTACAAAAAGGAATAAAAGTTTTAATTGAAAAACCAATTGCATACTCATCTGCTGATGCAGAAAAGCTATCTGCTTACAGCGAAAATTTAAGAGTAGCATATTGTGTTCGTTTTCTGCCATTGATAAATGTGATAAAAGAAATTGCAGCAGCAGAAAAAGTTTACAAACTAAGTTTTAAACGTTCTTACTATTTATCCAAGTGGCATCCGTATGCAGATTACAGAACAGAATACACAGCTAAAAAAGAATTGGGCGGCGGCGTGATAAGAACATTAAGCCATGAAATAGATCTGATGCTATACTTATTTGGAGAACCGGTAAATACAGTTGGTGTGACGGATAAGATATCATCATTAGAAATTGATACGGATGATTTTGCTTTTGTCAGTTGTAAAACAAAGACTGGTGCAAGAATAAATTTTGAACTGGATTTTTTTTCTCCCAAAAATGTAAACATTGCGGAGATGTTTACTGAAAGAGGGAAATACACCTGGGATATGGCCGAGATGTTATTTACTCCTTATAGTGAAACAACGGCAGAAAGACTATATGGAAGAGAATTATTCGATTTTGAAAAAATGTATATGAACCAGGCAGAAGATTTTATTGGTTTTATAAAAGGCAATAAAAGTGAGAACGCAACTTACCAGTCTTCATTAGATGTTTTAAATATAATTGAGCAGGTTGATGGAAAGTAAAAGAAAAGTGGTGGCCATTATTCCTGCACGGGGCGGTTCTAAAAGAGTGCCTGGAAAAAATATTATTGAATTTTTAGGAAAGCCAATGATTGCATGGACAATTGAAGCGGCTAAGGCTTCTGGCTTGTTTGATAAAATTGTGGTAAGCACAGATGATGAACAAATTGCCGAAGTAAGCAAACAGTATGGTGCAGAAGTTCCTTTTTTAAGAAATGAAAAAGCTGATGATATAAGCCCTGTAAGCGAAGCAACTGTTATTACATTAAAACAACTGGAAGCAGCAGGTGAAATATTTGATGATGTGGTGCAGTTGTTTGCTGTGTGCCCTTTAAGAAATACACAGGATATAAAAGATTCCTATACTTTTTACTTAGAGAGTAAAAGAAACTTTGTCTTGTCTTGTTTTAAATATACCTGGATGAATCCATGGTGGGCCATTCAGTTGAATGATAAAAGCGAAGGCACTTGGATAAATAAAGATTCATTAAAGCGATCGCAGGATCTGCCTGAATTGGTTTGCCCTACCGGTGCAGTGTGGATAGCGGATGTAAAATCATTGTGCAACGAAAAAACATTTTACGGCAGCGGCCATGTGTTTTGGCAAATGGATTGGAAGAGAGCAGTGGATATTGATTCGTATGATGATATTGAACTGGCAAAAGCGCTGGCTGCATTAAAATGAAGCATAGAATTATTTTAAGAGCAGACGGTTCGGCAACAGTTGGTTTTGGCCATGTACACAGGTTGCTTTCTTTAACACAAATGCTTTGTAAAAACTTTGATTGTGTTTTTGTAAGTCACGAGACGCCGGAATTTTTAGTAAAGGAATTAAAATTACTTTCTGTTCCATTAAAAAAAGTTCCAACCATTTCATATAAACTTCCTGATGAGAGAAAACAAAATGAAGAAGTGGATTTTGATATGAATGAAATAGTAAGTGGAGATGAAATTGTGGTGCTGGATGGTTACTGGTTTGGACAGAAATATCAAACAGAAATAAAAAACAAAGGTTGCACTTTGGTATATATAGATGATCTGCTGGAAGCAGGAAATATAGCAGACATCATTATTAACCACAGCCTTGGTATAAATATCAGCGACTATAAAATGATTGCGCCAGCTACTTGTATTTACACCGGCAGCAATTATAGTTTGATAAATGTGCCAGCAGAATTTCGCCATCAAAATCAAAACAAAAATTTATATAACCAGTTGCTCATTTCAATGGGAGGCGCAGACCCATTAAACTTTACGAAGAAAATTATTGAACAGCACAAAGAATATATCAGCCGGTTTGAGAAAGTAATTGTGATGGTGGGTGTTGCGTATAAACATTTGGAAGAATTAAAAAATCTTGTTGCCGGTTTCAGCAACATACAAATAATACAGGCAGTTCCTAAAACAGAAATGTTCAGCATAATGCAGCAATCAACGGCTGCAATAATTTCTGCCAGCACCATGAGTGTGGAGTATGCAAATGTTGGCGGTGTATTGGCCATTATTCAAACGGCAGACAATCAAAAGTTTTTATACAAAGGATTAATTGAAGCAGGCCTTGCTTTGCCTGTAGAGAATATCGCTTCATTAAATGATGCAGTTATTGAATTGATGAAGGAAAAGCAACAGACAGTTTTTGATGGCAGATCAAATAAAAGATTTATAAAACTGTTTGATGAATTACAAATTCAACAGGATGTAACTTTTATAAAAGCAGGTACAGAACATTTGCAAGCAACTTTTGAATGGGCAAGTGATGCAACAGTTAGGGCTTATTCTTTTAATCAAAACCCAATCAGTTTTGAGGAACACAAAAACTGGTACCTGAAAAAAATTGAACAACCCAACTGTATGTATTTGCTGGCTAAATGTGGAAATGAAATCGTTGGCTCTTTGCGGTTTGATATTACAAACAACGATGCACTAATCAGTTATTTAGTTTCACCGGCATATCATGGCAAAGGCCTGGGAAGAATTTTATTGGCAAAAGGATTAGATTATCTGGCAAAACACAACAACAAGATATCAACTGCAAGAGGTTTGGTAATGCCACAAAATATTGCTTCTGTAAAAGTGTTTGAAAGGTTAGGCTTTAGTTGTACAGAAGAAAGTAACCAGTTGAAGTTTACAAAAAACATTTACCGTTAAATGAGCAGCATCTTTATAGACAATTTTGAGATTTCACCAAACAGCAACAAGGTGTTTATCATCGCTGAATTATCAGCCAATCACAATGGTTCTTTAGAAAACGCATTGGCGCATGTAAAAGCTGCAAAGCAAACCGGCGCCGATGCAATCAAATTACAAACCTACACAGCAGATACTATTACCATTGATGCAAAGACAGATGATTTCCGTTTAAAGCAGGGAACTATCTGGGATGGAAAATATTTGCATGAATTATACAAAGAAGCATATACACCGTGGGAATGGCACCAGCAGATCTTTGATGCAGCAAAAGCAGAAGAATTGATCTGCTTTTCATCGCCATTTGATTTTACAGCAGTTGACCTGCTTGAAAAATTAAATGCACCTGCATATAAAATTGCATCGTTTGAAATAACTGATATCCCTTTAATTGAATACACGGCATCAAAAGGGAAACCAATCATTATTTCTACAGGCATTGCAGAAGAAGAAGATATACAACTGGCAGTGGGTGCCTGCAGGCGTGTTGGCAATAATCAAATCATTTTATTAAAATGTACCAGCAGTTATCCTGCACCGATCAATGAGGCCAACATGATAATGATACCCGACCTTGCAAAAAAATTTGGTGTAATGTCAGGGTTAAGTGATCATACAATGGGAGCTACAGTACCAGTTGTTGCTACAGCCTTTGGTGCTAAAGTGATTGAAAAACATTTTATCATTGATAGAAGTATTGGTGGGCCCGATGCTTCTTTCAGTATGAATATAGAAGAGTTTACTGCAATGGTAAAAGCGGTGAGAGAAGCAGAACAGGCAGTGGGTGTGGTGGATTATCATTTAACAGCAAAACAAAAAAGTGGCCGTGAGTTTTCAAGGTCATTATACATTGTGAAAGATGTAAAGGCAGGTGAAGAAGCAACAGCGGAAAACATCAGGTCTATAAGGCCGGGCTATGGGCTGCACCCAAAGTTTTATTATGAAATGCTGGGCAAGAAATTTAAAGCAGACCTGCAAAAAGGCACAGCGCTTAAAAAGGAATATTTATCGTGAAAGTGGCAGAAAAAATAGCACCGGCATTTAATACAAGCGACGATTTTTTTCCTTCGCCGTTTTGCAAACTCCGTATTGATATCAGCGAATCAATACTTGAAAATCTCATACCCGTAATGAATGAAATTCACGGGGTAAATTTTTCATATCGTTTCTGGAAATTAATATTGAGCGATTATATAAATGCTGTGATCAGTATCCGGCATGTGCTTGAAGCAAAATTGTTGAATACAGCTCCGGGGCTTGAAGCAGTGAATAGCCATCATGTACCCACAAGGTCCCAAAAATTGATAAGAAGAGCGCCTTCAGTAATTAAACATTACAAACAAATTGGGGCGGTTTCAAAAACAGAACAACTTATAAAACAAAACAAGAACCTGAGTTTTGGCTTGCCTGCTATTGATGCAGTAAGGGCAGATACTGGTCAGCCGCTCCCGGTGTTATTTTCAATTTACCCTGGTAGTGGCGATAGAAAAAAAAGAAGTATTACAAATCAGATCGCTTCTAGGCAAAAAAGTTTGTTTATGATGAATGTGATAAGCCAATTACCACAGCTTTTTGTTGAATATTTTGAAAAAGAGTTTAACAGGGTATCATTAATAAACCCAGGTGATAAAACTTTTCACCTGCATGGTTTTCCGCCTTATTCTTCTATTATGATTGTTGCAAAGTATGCAGAGCATGGCGCTAAAATATTTTGCTACCAGCATGGTGCTTACTACGGTGAGTTTGAGTACCACAATGCCTGGTTTCATGAAAGCAGCATAGCAGACGAGTTCAGAACATGGGGTTGGAAGATCAGTGAAAACAATGTGCCGTGGAAAGCATACCGCCTGGAAAAATTCAGGCAAAAGTATTTGCAGTTTGCTTCGGCAATCAATTACGATTTGATCATTTGCTTTACAAATCTCTATGGCGTTAATGCAGGGTTTTATGAAAAAGCCACTAACTTTTTTCTTGACAACCTTCTCCGAGCTTTTCTCA
>JAZKGV010000018.1:0-6469 GCA_040385725.1 Bacteroidota bacterium
TTCAGGTAGCCCACAATTAATTTAGTGCCATTGCTCACTACGTCGCCTGAAATATTGTTCCATTTCTTTAATGTCTCCACCGGGAGCTTGTTATAAGCTGTGCCGATGCGGTATAAACCTTCTTTTTCTTTTACTGTATGATACAACGGAACCAGGGCTTCATCGGCAGCCACCACAGCATCTTGTGAAAAGTTACTTGTTAATGGCACTTTAATAACCTGGTTAAGGCTTAATCCTTTTTCCAACTCCAGCTTATTGAATGGTGCAATTTCTTTGGGGCTGATATTATATAACCTGCCAACACTGTAATAGTTTTCCTTGGGGGCTACAGTATGTGTTATATATAAGTTAGGGGAACTTCCTTCAATGATAAGAGGTTTATTTTGCGCTGTTGCAATAAATGGCAACAGTAGTACGAAAAAGAAAATACGCTTCATGCTTTTATTTTTACCAGTGCAAATATGCACAAATTAGTTGGTTGATCTGTTAGATTACTTGTTAAGAATTCTCCACTCTTTTGGATAATAGTTGTTAATGCGGTTCGGTAAAATTTTTATCCAGCCTAAAATAAGTTGATCATACTTTAGCAATGCCCAACCTTTTTTATTTGCGTCCACCGCAATATCCTGCCTGCGGAGATACTGTAATGCAGTTGTTTCATCTACTTCAACCGAAGGAATATTTTCGCTGATGATCGTACTTACTGCCAGTTCATGATCCGGTATCAATTCATTGCGGATAACAGCGCCTAATCTTACGCCTGCCTTTTTTATATACAGCGAATTTTGAACCGCAACCAGATCATCTTCAAATATTTTTGGCAACGCAATTACCTCTTCATTTTGTTTGATGAAGAAAAAATCATCCGGAGTTTTTAAATACGGTTTTACTATTTCTGATTCCTTAATAGATAATTTCTCAGACTTGCTTTTTTGTCTCCCCACCCGCCACTCGCCATTTCCCACTTGCTGTTTTCTAAACGCCGCAATAAAAAAACCCTCTCCTTTTACTTTATCAGGATAAAACCTGTAACCATAAGCATTTTGTTTTGGTGATTTTGTTTCCACAATACCCCAATCTTCTTCAACCTTAAACTTTAAACTTTCAACCTTAAACCCTTCAATAAGCCAATCTGCAATTGCTTCATCTTCTTCCTGTGAATAAGAGCAGGTGGAATAAATTAAGACGCCATCATCCTTTAATGCAGGCAACACATCAGCCAGTATTCTTTGCTGGCGCTGGCTGCAAAGCTGTACATTTTGTTCACTCCATTCGCTTATTGCATCAGGGTCTTTACGAAACAAACCACTGCCGCTACAAGGTGCATCCACCACGATCACATCAAAATAATTTAGCAGGCGCTGAAAATCTTTTGCATCATTATTAGTAACGATCACATTGGCAGCGCCCCACTTGGTGATATTTTCTGATAAAATATTTACCCTGGTTTTTATCACTTCGTTACTTACCAATAAGCTTTCATCACTAATTACTGACTGTATCAATGTTGATTTTCCCCCTGGCGCTGCACACAGGTCCAACACTTTTAAGGATTGCGAAATATCAACAGATTGCTTTAATGCTTCCTCTAAAAACATACTGCTGGCTTCCTGTACATAATAAGCGCCTGCATGAAAAAGTGGGTCAAGTGTAAAGGATGGGCGCTGTTGTAAATAAAAGCCATTGGAACACCAGGGGATTTGTTGATTATTAATTATTGATAATTGATTATTGAGCGTTTTTTTAGGGTTTATCCGAACTGAAGTTATTTGCCCGCCACTTTTATGCACTGCCTCAAAAGCTTCTTTATCAAAACCGGGGCTTTGCTCAATTGATTGTATAAATGTTGCTGGTAACTGCAATGATTAAGTTTACTGCAAATATCTATAAATTAAATTCCACCAATTGCACTGATTACAGTACAGTTTGTTTACTTTAGATTTTATAACAGCTTCTTACCTCTTGCTGCAAAAAAAATACGGTTCTTAACATTTCTTAAAGGAGCCGGTTATGTAACTGATTTAATAAAGCCATCCTGTAAGCACAAAAACTTAAGAGCATGAAGAGTATTTTATTTACAGCAGCCGTATTTACATTTATTACAGCAACGAGTAGTTGCGGCGATACAAAAAAAGTAACCGGCGACAATACAAAAAAAGTAGACAGCACCACTGCAATATTGTTCGGAAAAGAATGGAAACTGACAGAGTTATGGGAAAAAAAGATAGCCAGTGATTCAGAAATAGTGATTGCCTTTACTCCTGGCCAGCCAAACAAAGTGAGTGGCTATACAGGATGCAGAAAGATGAACGGCAGCTTTGAATTATCCAACACCTCTCCATATAATATTACGTTTTCACCACTTGCTACAATTGGGTTTACCTGCTTTGATAAAAAGGCTAATTTACTTGATGCGAAATTCTTATACATATTTCCTGTTGTTACCCGTTGGTATATATATAATGAAAATGAACTAACGCTCTTTAGCAAGGAAACCAAAATTGCAACCTTCACAAGTAAAAAGCCTTCTTCCACTGAAGAATTAAAATTAAACGGCACATGGGAGTTGAACTATATTTCCGGGCCAAGAATTGCCTTTGATGGCTTATTCCCAAATAAAAAACCAACCATCATTTTTGATTTTCCAAAAGAAGAAGCTTACGGCAATGGAAGTTGCAACGGCTACAGCGTAAAAGTAAAAGTGGATGGCAATAAAATAAATTTTGGTGATGCACTAAGTACAATGATGGCCTGCGATGGCAATGGCGAACCGGTATATTTTAAAACGCTAAAAACTGTAACATCTTATAGTATTGATGATAATACACTCACTATGATAATGAATGATATTGCCGTGATGAGGTTTATAAAGCAATAATCATTTCAAACTAATACTTATGATAAAATATCTTTTTATTGTACTGCAATTTTTTGCAATAACTGTATCAGCTCAAAAATTAAAACCAGGTTTTGATAAGGCCGAATATGCAGAATTGATGAGGGTGTCAATTATGTCATCAGCTAATCCTGCTTACATTGATTCAATGCCGCACCCGGAACATTTTAAAATGCTGTATCAAAGTGCTCCCGTGGGTATGGATAATTTGTGGGACCTGTGGAAAGATGATAACAATGTGGCCGTTATCAGCCTGAGGGGAACAACAAAGAACGCCATAAGCTGGCTGGCAAATTTTTATGCAGCGATGGTACCGGCAACAGGCGAACTGCAGGTAACAAAAGATTATACTTTCAAATATCAATTGGCAACAAATCCCCGGGCTACCGTGCATGTAGGCTGGCTGCTTAGCCTTGGTTTTATGAACAGGGATATTCTGCAAAGAGTAGATTCACTTTATAAAACCGGCGTAAAAGATTTTTTAATAATGGGTCACAGCCAGGGCGGCGCTATTGCTTACCTGCTTACTTCTTATTTGTACCATTTGCAAAAAGCTGGTTCATTGCCTGCGGATATGAGATTAAAAACTTATTGCAGCGCCGGGCCTAAGCCTGGTAATTTATATTTTGCTTACGATTATGAATCGCTTACACAAAATGGCTGGGCATACAATGTAGTAAACAGCGTCGACTGGGTTCCTGAAACACCCTTCTCCATTCAGCCACTGAGTGATTTTAATACCACCAATCCTTTTGTTGGTGCTAAAGGAGTAATAAAAAAAATGGGTTTCCCAAAAAATTTTGTGATGAAGATAGTTTATAATAAAATGGATAGAAAGACAAGAAAGGCAATGAAATATTACTGTAAAAATCTTGGTAAACGTGTTGGCGGAATGCTTAAAAAAAGTTTACCGGGTTTTGAGCCGCCAGTATATTCAGAGAACATGAATTATGCAAGGGCGGGACATAATATTGTATTGCTTGCAGATGACGATTATTATAAATTATACCCCGATAGTAAAGAGAATGCTTTTATTCATCACCTGCACAAACCATACTTGTATTTACTCGATAAACTCAAATAATTACCTGCTTCGGGGAAAAAAATCCTCAAGACCAGGGATAAGGAGTGCTGTTTAAAAAATTTATACTTTACACGAAATCCTTTGCTGGTAAGGCTTTCGCAGCGATCCCCTGTTTACCTGGATAATTAAAACAGTAATGGCACATTTTTTTGCATAGTAATGGTAACAAACATTATTACTATGAGCAACATTATATTTTTATCATCCATTGCAGCCACCATCATATGGGCCTTCTGTTATGTGCTTATAGCCGCTGTACCCTGGTTGCACTTTCTTTTGATGGCTGCATTTATAGGAATTGTGATAAGTGTGTGCATGGATGAGAGAAAAAGAATGCCAAAACAAAGATCATCATACTAATCATACTAAAAACTGCTTTATGGAACGTAATCTAAATGCAAAAGCAAATTCGATGGCCTTCTTCAACCAGGTTTTTAACTGCGATAAAATGCGGTTGCTTATTACAGATGACCGCAAAGAAAATTTTTCCGAAAGGTTCAGGAACTGGCTAAATGCTTATACAAAAAGCACTAAGGAAAAAATATGGGTTGATATTGAATCTTATCATACCGGCTGACCTGCCGCATATAATTTTCACCGGTAATATCATATACGTTTTTATTCATTATCTCTTTCGTACTTTTCAGCTTTAAACGCTAAGTATGAAAAAGATATTTTTTTTTATTCCTCTTTGCTTCCTTTCAATTGTTGCTTGCTCACAAAGCATTGATACAACTCAAAAGATCGATACAACCGCTTTCCCTGATAGCTGGACAGATGGGCAATATTATACAGTTAACGGCGCAAAGCTATGGGTGGTTACTGTCGGCAAGGGTGAGCCGCTTTTTATTATTCCAGGTGGCCCCGGCAGCAGCCATTTAAGCTACAGGGGTTTTGATTCTTTATCAAGAAAAGGAAATATACAGTTGATCTATTTCGATGGGTTTGGGAGAGGCAAATCTGACACGGCAAAGAATGTAAAAGAATATTCTATCAGCAGGGATGTGGAAGATATTGAAGGAATAAGAAAGGCATTGAACTTAGAAAAAATAAGTTTGCTTGGACATTCGTATGGCAGTTTGGTTGCACAGAGTTATGCAATAAAATATGGCAAGAATACCTCTCATTTAATTATTGCCAATGGGTTTCATAGTGGTGTGATGTGGCAGGAAAATGATGACAACAGCAACCATGAAATAAAAACCAACTATCCTGAGGTGTGGAAAGAGCTGATGGCTGCAAGAAAGAAAGGTGCTATCAGCAGCAGCAGCAACCACCAGGAAATTTATGGCCGTGTACCTTATGGATTTTTGTATGCTTACAACCCGGACAATTTTGTAAACCGTGGCAAAAGAAGAAAATCATATCCCAATCCCTTTAATACAAAATTGTATTACCAGATAGTTGGGCCCGATGGTGATTTTGTTGTTACCAGTGATATGGGCAAATACGATGTAAGGGCAAAATTAAAAACGCTTAAGATGCCGGTGTTAATTATTGCAGGCCGCTACGACCGTGTGGCTGTTCCATGGATGCAGGTAAAATATAAAGAATACTGTCCGCAGGCGCAATTTGTGATGTATGAAAAAAGCGGCCATAACCCACAAGTGGAAGAACCGGAAAAAGAGTTTCCGTTGATCGTGGATTTTTTGAGCAAGTAATTGAAAGTTATTTTTTCTTATTGTTAGGCTTTGCTTCCACACTAGTTGTATTGATATCATTTATTATATAATCATCTTCGTAATTTAGCACTTCAGTTACTGTAGAATCTGATTGTCCACAATCACAATCACATCTTTTAGGTTTCAGGTTCTCTGCTTTTTTTAATTCCTCCTGCAACTGTTGAATGGTTTTATCTGCTTCTTTTATGGCGGCAGAATTTTTACTGTTATTAATATCTATATTCAAACCGCTGGCTCCCATATTTTGTATTGCAGCGTAAAATTCCTGCTTTGAAGATTCGGTTAATGAGATTTCAAATGCCTGTTTTAATTGTGGTGCAAACTCTTTTATGCTGAATGCAATTGATTGTTCTGTTTCAGTTAATGCCAGAATATGTGCTTTAGTGTTCTGTGGCAATGGAATGGAACCATTTTTTTCAAAGAACGCATATTCATCTTTATTTTTCCCGGTTGGCCCACCTTCCAGCATTACTTTCATGCCTGGTATAATAAGATAAATTTTTATCTTCTCATGATACTTTCCCACAATCCTTACGAAAAGTTCACTTTGCTTTATATCATCGTTCTGTTTTAAAAGCATATCAATATTATACCAGCCAAAAGTTTCGATCGTAAACTCATAGTAAGTAGCTGTATAATCCTGCGGTGTCACTTCATCCTTTTCTGGAGCTGAATTGACAGTAAAGCCAGGTGGTGGCATACTATTTTGTGGCGGGAATGACTGTTTCCTTTCCTGTACTAATGAGCCATTTTCTGAAATCATTTTTTTTCTCTTGGTTTCTGCTTCAGTTTTTTTTCTTTCAATCT
>JAZKGV010000019.1:0-8350 GCA_040385725.1 Bacteroidota bacterium
ATCATCAGTAGAAGCAGCAAACAAACGCTGCGGCTTTAATGATAAAGCAGCAGCAGGCAATATGGAACTGATAAAATGTTTTCGTTTCATTTAGTGAATAAATGTACAATGTTTATTAATCCCATAATTTGGAGGAAGCGCTGTCTTGCTAAAATATATTGTTACAAATAAAAAAAGCCAACCTTTTAGGGTTGGCTCTCAAATAAAAACACAAAAAAGTTATTTTGCTACTTCTGCTTCTTCAATAGTCTTGCTTTCTGTATATGAAACGGCGCCATCAAGTGATACCATTTTCAAACGGTAGTGTATCGGGTGAGCAAGTATAATGGTGTTTTCCAATACTGCCTGGTAACGTGAGCGTTTTTGTGTACCACAAGTCCTGCGTTTTACAGTGCTGAAACGGTTGTTGTCTTCACTGATCTGCAGTTCGTACCATGCAGTGTTAAACTGGTTGCTGGCTTCCCAGGTAATAAGGTATCCGTGTTTCACTTCTTTCATTTCAAACTTATAAACGTTTGGTGAAGTGGTTTTTGCTTCTGAAACAGAACCTGTTTCAACTGAAGCTACTGATTGTGCATTTGCGTTGCTGAAGATGATTGTTGCCGTAATTAAGGCGGTAAATACTGTTTTCATAATGTGGGGTTTTGTTGTTTGGATAGTAGATTTCATTTACCGTGCCATCCGCTGAAACCCTTACTGGACAAGGGTTTTTGAAAATTGAAGTGCTGATTTTCTCCGTAATGGAGACGCTTTTTCCAGAATATGTACAAAATATGGAAGGTTCGCCCTTTTTCATCCTTTATTTATCATGGCTGCAGCTGTTCATTTAGTCCTGTTGAGTTAAAATGAATATAAAGTAAGGAAGCCATGCCCTGCTGTTGATCAGTATGCAGACAATTTATCTACATTTATCATTGTAGTTATTTAGCCCGCCACCCTTCCAAAACTTTTTTTGATTCTTACCCAACCGTTTATTCAATCAACACAGTTTATAATACGAGGGCAACATTCAACCCTTAAATCAAATTCTTGGAAACACCACTTCACATATTGGTACAGGGCTGCAAAAAGCAGGAGATGCAAAGCCAGCAGCAGTTGTACAAGCACTTTTATCCCGACATGATAAAGATCTGTTTCCGCTATGGCGGCGATGCAGACAGCGCCGGAAGTATTTATAATAATGCCATGTTAAGGGTTTTTCAAAACATTCATGCGTATAGTGAGGAAGGCAAACTGGGTGGTTGGATAAAAGCTATTGTGGTGAACTGCTGTATTGATTTTTGCAAGAAGAAGAACATTTTTAAAAATGCCACACCTTATATAGCGGAAGAAGAAGTGGTGATGGAACCGGATGTGTTTGACAGGGTGGGATATAAAGAAGTGGTGAGAGTGATCAATGAATTGCCCGGCGCAACGGCCACCGTTTTCAAATTATTTGTGTACGACGGATTTACCCATAAGCAAATTGCGGAGCAATTAAACATAAGTGAAGGAACGAGTAAGTGGCATGTAAGCGAAGCAAAGAAGCTGCTGAAAAAAAAGTTTGAGAGACAGTGGGTAATGAAGAAAGCTATTTAAACAGTATGAAAACAACTTTACTATAATGCAACACGACAATAGCATAGAAAACAAATTGAGGGAAATGGAAGCGATGGAGCAGCCGGATCTAAGCCAGGTGGATAACCATTGGCAACAAATGCAGGCTATTCTTCAACCAGGTTCATTGCCAGTGAAAAAGGGCTGGCCCAAGTGGATGCTGAATACATTATCGGTGGCAGCGTTGCTGGTATTGATTACAGCGGCAGTTTTGTACCTGTCATCTAAAAATGATAGCAACAATAAAAATGGGCTACCGAAAGGCGAAACTGTTGCAGGACAAAATGATGTTACACCAAAAGAGGATCTGAATAATAATACAGCTGCTCCTTTTATTACTGACAGTATTGTTAAAGAGACAAAAGCAGCTTTACACATACCAACAATAGATCCTTCTTTGGTTTATCAAAATAAAGATCATAGCAATGACGATGCAAAAAACTGGACAGTGGGGGATTCTCTTTTGGGAACAATGAAACTGAATTATACGCCTTGTGAAACATGTCCCGGTAAAGAAGATGCTGTTTTGTCAAATGTGGAGAGGAAATTAAGATTGACAAGCTTATTTACCCAATTAGAAAAACGGGAACAACATTTTACTATTGACAACAGTAAGGACACGTTGCTGCAATTTCAAGAAGGAACAGTAGTATTGGTTCCGGCGAATAGTTTTGGTGGAATGAATGGTGTTGAATTTACAGCGAAAGAGTTTTATAAAACATCTGATATCGTGTTAAATCAATTGAATACTGCAAGTAATAAAGAGCAATTGGAAACTGGTGGAATGATGGAGTTAACAGCAAAGTATAAAGGAAGTGAGGTGAAAATTAATGATACAAGGCCTTTGGTATTATTTATGCCGGAAACCAATTACGACATGAAGAATATGCAATTGTTTTTTGGAGAGCATACTGCTCAGTCAACTTCAACGCAGGCTATTCAATTGGATGAGAAGCTGAATGGTATCAGCAAAAAGCAAGTGTCAAATTCTGTTAACTGGATAGCCAGGCCTCAATACTTTTTAAGACGAAAAGTAATAACTGAAGCCAGGGTGCTGAACATTGCAAATATCCCCTGGTTGGTTCATGAAACTAATAAAAAGAAAGTAGGTTACTTTGTTTATGATGAGGATAGCGTGGCGATGGATAAAAGTGAATTGAAGAAAGTGCTGAAAGAAAAGTATGGATATACAAAAGTGAAGCTGCGTTCATCAATCCGAAACGTTTTTTTAATTACATATGGTGATGTAGATAAAGGATTATTTGACAGGGATTATTCTGAACATATTGGAGATTCAATCTGGATGAATAAAACTGATGCTGACAGATACAAGCTAAATGCGGTGTCTTTACGGAAAGTTGTAGTGGACGAAAGCGTTCCATACGTTAATACGAATATAGCTGCAGGAACCAGGGGTAACCCGGAAAATTTACTAATGCGTTCTTCGTCAAATCCATTGAGAGATACGCTTCCTTTTACTGTAAATAATGCAATTAGTGATATTAATTACAGGTACAGTGTAAATCTTGATAAGCTCGGATGGATAAACTGCGACCGCTTTTACGCTGATAACCGTAAAAAAATAGAATTCAAAGTTGACCTTGCTGATTCTGCAACAAATTATTATACCATGCTTGTTTTCGACAAACTTAATTCAATGATGACAGGATTTATAAGTGGCAACGAAGTTGCTTTTCAAAATATACCAATAGGGGAGCCGGTAAAAGTCATCAGTATCGGCATCAACAAAAAAGGCGAAACGGTTTATTCAGTAACCCATACTACAACCAGCGAACAGGAATTAAGAGGTTTACAATTCCAAACAACATCCGTACCTGATTTGAAAGCTTCATTGAGCAAATTGGACAAGTGACTTTGAGGTCAGTTTTTCATGGAGCCCCCAACTTGTTGGGGGCTTTTTGTTATTGCCTTCAATCAGGCTATTTTTGCAAACTTGTCTGAACGGGGATTTTGAACGATTCAATAGATTAAGAGGATTTGCATAATCATCAAAATCATATCAATCATAAATCAATCCCTATTAAGAAATCAACATTATGAACAATCCATCAAGATATTTAATTACAGCAGCACTTCCTTATGCCAATGGTCCGGTGCATATCGGCCACCTGGCAGGTTGTTATTTGCCTGCTGATATTTATGTACGTTATTTAAGAGCGCAGAAAAGAGATGTAAAATTTATCGGTGGCAGTGATGAGCATGGCGTGCCGATCACTATCCGTGCCATGAAGGAAGGCATTACGCCACAACAGGTGGTTGACCGTTATCATGCTATCATCAAAGAAAGCATGAAGCAGATGGGTATTTCGTTTGACATCTATTCCCGTACTTCCAATAAAGTACATCATGACACAGCTTCTGCATTTTTTAAGAAGTTGTATGACGATGGTTTGTTTGAAGAGAAGGAAACAGAACAGTATTTTGATGAAAAGACGAATACGTTTTTAGCTGACCGTTATATTACAGGCACCTGCCCTGTCTGTGCCAATCCTAATGCGTATGGCGACCAGTGTGAAAGATGTGGAACAAGTTTATCACCGGAACAATTGATAAACCCAAAGAGTACTTTGAGTGATGCAGTGCCCATCAAGAAAAAAACAAAGCATTGGTATTTTCCTCTGCAGAACTATGAGCCGTGGTTGAAGGAATGGATCATTGAAGGGCATAAAGAATGGAAGAACAATGTGTATGGCCAATGCAAAAGCTGGCTCGACAGCGGTTTACATAGCAGGGCTATGACAAGGGACAGCAACTGGGGAATAAAAGTTCCATTGCCGGATGCAGAAGGAAAAGTGTTGTATGTGTGGTTTGATGCACCGATCGGTTATATCAGTGCAACAAAAGAGTTAACAGATCAGTGGGCTGATTATTGGTGTAAGGAAGATACTAAGCTGGTTCATTTTATTGGGAAGGATAATATTGTTTTCCATTGCATCATTTTCCCGGCGATGTTAAAAGCACATAAAGGTTTTGTGTTGCCGGATAATGTGCCTGCGAATGAATTTTTAAATATTGAAGGCGAGAAAGTAAGCACTAGCCGCAACTGGGCAGTGTGGGTAAATGAATACATCAAAGATTTTGAAGGTTGTGAAGATGTATTGCGTTATGTGTTGTGTGCCAATGCTCCTGAAACCAAGGACAATGATTTTACCTGGAAGGATTTCCAGGACAGGAACAACAGTGAACTCGTAAGTATTTTCGGAAATTTTGTAAACAGGACATGGGTACTCATGCATAAACTCTGCGGAAGAAAAGTTCCTAAACTGCATGAAGATATTTTGGATGATAAGGATAAAGCGTTAATTACATCAATTGAAAATGCAAAATTGAAAATTGAAAATTTACTGGAAGAGTATAAGTTCAGGGATGCGTTGTTTGAAGTGATTGATCTGAGCAGAACGGGTAATAAGTATATGCAGGAAAAAGAACCGTGGATTGTAGCAAAACAATTAACTGAAAATCCAGAGGTTCAAAAAAGTATTGATAACTGTTTGCATTTGTGTTTGCAGTTAACAGCAAACCTTGCCATTCTTATCAATCCATTTTTACCAACCACAGCAAGGAAAATGCTGGGCATGATGAAAGTGGTGGATAAAATGCTGGATTGGGAAAATGCAGGCAAAACAAAATTGCTGAGTGTTGGATATAGTTTGAGAGAACCACAATTATTGTTCAGAAAAATTGAAGACACAGAAATAGCAGCACAGGTAGAAAAATTAAAAGCAGGATTAGTAAAACCAACAGAAACAAAAATGGAAGAAAAGAAAGACGAGGTTTCAAACCTTAAAGCGGAAATCGTTTATGATGATTTTGCAAAGATCGATCTGAAAGTAGGAACAATTGTTTCTGCTGAAAAAGTAGAGAAGGCAGATAAGCTTTTAAAACTGCAGATTGACCTTGGTTTTGAAACCAGAACTGTGGTAAGCGGCATTGCGTTGCATTATCAACCTGAAACGATTATTGGAAAACAAGTTGTTGTTGTTGCTAACCTGGCCCCAAGAAAAATGAGGGGGATTGAAAGCAACGGAATGATATTGATGGCAGAAGATAAAACGGGTAAACTTCATTTTGTAAGCCCTGATTCGATGATTGATAAGGGAAGCGGAGTGAGTTAAGAACAGTTTACCACAGAGCCCACGGAGTTATTCACTAAGGACACAAGGATATGCATTTGATTATATGCGCTCTTTGTGTCCTTGTTGTTGGCTGCATTTATTTTTTGCAGGAAATAATAATCCCTTAATTTCGTAAAATAGTTGTTTAACTAACTAATTTGCCCCAACCCCTAAAGGGGCTTAAAACAGTCGTATGAAAAGAACAATCAAGAAAATAGCTGTATTAGGAAGTGGTGTAATGGGAAGCCGTATTGCCTGTCATTTTGCAGGGGTAGGTTTGCAGGTGTTGCTGCTGGATATTCAGCCAAAAGATCTGCCTGCTGATGCAAAGACAGCAGAGAAAAATAAAATTGTAAATGATGCTTTGACAACGGCTATCAAATCAAATCCTTCGCCGGTATATACTGCTGATGTGGTAAAGAAAATTACTACCGGCAACTTTACAGATGACATGAAGAAGATCGCTGATTGCGATTGGGTGATCGAAGTGGTGGTGGAAAGATTAGATATCAAGCAATCTGTTTTTACTGAAGTTGAAAAATACAGAAAGCCCGGAACATTAATTACTTCCAACACCTCCGGCATTCCCATTCATTTAATGGCAGAAGGCAGAAGCGATGATTTTAAAAAACATTTCTGCGGCACACACTTTTTTAATCCGCCGAGATATTTGAGGCTATTAGAAATTATTCCCACACCACATACCGACCAGGCTGTTGTTGATTTTTTAATGCACTATGGTGATCTGGTGTTGGGTAAAACAACGGTGTTGTGTAAAGATACCCCAGCCTTTATTGCCAACCGCATTGGTGTGTTTGGTATGATGGCGATCATGAACACTATGGAAAAGCTCCAGTTGAATGTAGACGATATTGATGCATTGACTGGCCCTGTTATTGGCCGTCCCAAATCAGCTACATTCCGTACAGCAGATGTAGTGGGTATTGATACATTGGTGAAGGTTGCAAAAGGAGTTGCGGATAATTGCCCGGATGATGAAGCAAAAGCAATGTTTGCTATTCCATCATGGCTGGATAAAATGGTAGCCAACAATTGGCTGGGTGATAAAACAAAACAGGGCTTTTTCAAAAAGACAAAAAGCGCTACTGGAGAAAAAGAAATTCTCACATTGAATTTGCAAACCCTTGAATATGGCGGCCGGCAAAAACCAAAGTTTGCAACACTGGAAACTGCCAGGCCAATTGAGGATCTTAAAACAAGATTGAAAGCTTTGTGTGCAGGTACAGATAAAGCAGGGGAGTTCTACCGGTTGTTTCATTACAATTTATTTTCTTATATCAGCCACCGCATTCCTGAAATATCAGATGAAATTTATAGAGTAGATGATGCCATGATGGCTGGCTTTGGCTGGGAGATCGGTGCTTTTGAAAGTTGGGACGTATTAGGTGTTGCTAAAACTACAGAAGCAATGAAAGCTGTTGGTTTTAAAGTAGCAGCATGGATAGATGAAATGATTGCAGCAGGAAATAGATCTTTTTACAAAGTAGAAGATGGTAAGCGGCTCTGCTACGACGTTAGCAGCAAGTCTTATAAAGTATTGCCCGGAGGTGATGCCTTTATTGTGATGAAGAATTTTGATAACCAAACAGTTTGGAAGAACAGTGCCTGCCGAACCTATCATTTAGGCGATGATGTTCTTGGATTGGAATGGTACACCAAAATGGGCAGCATTGGTGGTGAAGTGCTGGAAGGAATACAAAAGTCAATTTCACTGGCAGAAGAAAAATATAAAGGATTGGTGATTGCGAACGAAGGCGCTAATTTTTCTGCAGGGGCCAATGTGGGAATGATTTTTATGCTGGCCATTGAACAGGATTATGATGAAATTGATATGGCGATACGCATGTTCCAAAACAGTATGATGAGGGCAAGGTATTCTTCAATACCTGTTGTAGTTGCTCCGCATGGATTAGCATTGGGCGGAGCTTGTGAATTAAGTTTACATGCAGATAAAGTAGTAGCTGCTGCAGAAACATATACTGGATTAGTAGAAGTTGGTATTGGTGTAATTCCAGGCGGAGGCGGTACCAAAGAATTTATTTTAAGGGCAAGTGATGAACTACATAGTGGTGAAGTTGATACCAATACTTTGCAAAACCGTTTTCTCACAATTGCAACAGCAAAGGTTGCCACCTCTGCTTATGAGGCATTCGATTTAGGAATTTACAGGAAGGGGAAAGACCAGGTAAGTATCAACATTGGAAGGCGCATCAGCGAAGCAAAACAAGCGGTGATCGAAATGTTTGATGACGGTTATGTAATGCCTGTTCAAAGAAAAGATATAAAAGTGCTTGGCCGTAGTATTCTTGGTGCTATGTATGCAGGCATCAACGGAATGCGTACCGGTAATTATGCCACAGAGCATGATGTAACTGTTGCAAAAAAGTTAGCCTATGTAATGGCAGGTGGTGATCTGAGTGAGCCAACACTGGTTACTGAGCAATACTTACTTGACCTGGAAAGGGAAGCTTTTCTTTCTTTATGTGGTGAAAAGAAAACACTGGAAAGGATACAGAGTATTTTAAAGACTGGTAAGCCTTTAAGAAATTAATTCTTTGCTGAAAATATTTTTTAAACAATTACTATTCTGTTTTGCC
>JAZKGV010000020.1:0-25920 GCA_040385725.1 Bacteroidota bacterium
TACTGCTACCAAAACCCTTAAGCCTGCTACCGTTGAAACCGGAGCTACTGTAAATGTTCCTTTGTTTGTGAATGAAGGCGAACTCATCCGTGTGAATACAAAAACGGGCGATTACGTTGAAAGGGTAAAAGAATAATTTCATTTTTCTGAATAGAAAATGGGCTGTTTTGATCAACAGCCCATTTTCAATTTTAATCAGTTTTGGGGCATTTTTGCCCGATTTCAGCCAATTTTAAAAAGATTTTGCCCAAAAACAAGCATTTTTTATGACTTTTTATTTTTTAAAATAATTGGAATTTTGAACTTTCATTCCCTACCTTAGCAGCCCGATTGCTATAAAACCACTCAAATCCAAAACATGGACATCAAACAAATCCAGGAGCTAGTAAAGCTTATCAACAAAACCAACATCGGAGAAATCACCATTGAAGAAGAAGGCACTAAGATTACCATAAAGCAAAAGAAAGATCCGGTTCAGCATATCGTTGCTAATGCCGGTAGTTTTTCATCGGCGCCTGCCACGCCAGCCGCAGCACCTGCACCGGTTGCACCCGCCGCTGTTGCAGCACCTGCTCCAAAAGCAGATAATCTTGTTACTATTAAAAGCCCGATGATTGGCACCTTCTACCGTCAAAGCGGTCCCGGCAAACCAATCTTTGTAAATGTTGGTGATGAAGTGGCGCCAGGCAAAGTGGTATGTATCATTGAAGCGATGAAGCTGTTCAATGAAATTGAAAGTGAAGTAAGCGGCAAGATTGTAAAAATTTTAGTTGATGATGCCAGCCCGGTGGAGTATGACCAGCCGTTGTTTCTTGTTGACCCAAGTTAATTTGATGATGTGCTGATTTGAAGATTTGATGATGAAATAAGTTTCGTCAAATTTCCAGGTCACCAAATTTTCAAATCTTCAAATTTTCAAATCACCAAATCAGAACAATGTTCAAGAAGATATTAATTGCAAACCGCGGCGAAATTGCTTTACGTGTAATACGCACCTGTAAAGAAATGGGTATTAAAACTGTAGCGCTGTACTCTACTGCAGATAAAGACAGCCTGCATGTACGGTTTGCTGATGAAGCCGTTTGTATAGGCAAGCCTGCCAGTGTTGATTCTTACCTCAATATTCCACATATAATGGCGGCGGCGGAAATTACCAATGCTGATGCTATTCACCCGGGTTATGGGTTTTTAGCAGAGAATGCCAGGTTTGCACAGATATGTACCGAAAGCGGTATCAAGTTTATTGGCCCAACACCTGAAATGATCACTGCCATGGGTGATAAAATAACAGCCAAACAAACCATGATCACTGCCGGTGTGCCGGTGGTGCCAGGCGTGGATGGTTTATTGGAAAGTGTGGAGCATGCAAAGGAGTCAGCCAAAATAGTAGGTTATCCTGTAATACTAAAAGCAACAGCCGGTGGTGGTGGTAAAGGCATGAGGGTCGTATGGCATGAAGAAGAAATTGAAAAAGCTTACGACACTGCCAAAACAGAAGCAGCCGCTTCATTTAAAAATGATGGCATCTATATGGAAAAGTTTGTGGAGGAACCACGCCATATAGAAATACAAATAGCAGGCGATCAGTTTGGTAATTGTTGCCACCTGAGTGAAAGGGATTGCAGCATACAGCGCCGCCACCAAAAGCTGGTGGAAGAATCTCCTTCGCCGTTTATGACAGATGAATTGCGGCATGCAATGGGTGAAGCTGCTATCAAAGCGGCATCGTCTATAAGTTATGAAGGCGTGGGAACTGTTGAGTTTTTGGTTGACAAACACCGCAACTTCTACTTCATGGAAATGAACACAAGAATACAGGTGGAACATTGTGTTACTGAAGAAGTTATAAACTTTGATTTAATTAAAGAACAAATTAAAATTGCAGCCGGCCATAAGGTGAGCGGCCGTAATTATTTCCCACAGATGCATGCCATCGAGTGCCGCATTAATGCAGAAGATCCATACAATGATTTCCGGCCAAGCCCTGGTAAGATAACAGTGTTGCACACACCCGGTGGACATGGCGTAAGGGTTGACAGCCATGTGTATGCCGGCTATACCATTCCACCGTATTATGATAGTATGATCGGCAAGCTTATCACCATTGCACAAACAAGGGAAGAAGCTATTGACACCATGCACAGGGCATTAAGTGAATATGTAATTGAAGGGGTAAAAACAACCATTCCTTTTCACTTACAACTGATGGAGAACGAAGACTTCCGCAATGGTAATTTTAATACTAAGTTTTTGGAAAGCTTTGTGATGAAGAAAGTGTAATTTTTTTGAGACGGACTGAAGAGCCTTGATGAAGCTTCATCGGCGACAGTCTATTCCGATCCTTCGGAACTCCGTTGAAAATTTGATTGCTGAGTTATCTTTTATTATTTTATAAACTATGGGGTGCCGAAGGCGCCCCATAGTTTATCATTAGCTTTATATTTCTAAAACCTGTTTATGAAACTGATATACCTATTCTTTATTGCTCTTCTTTATTGCCCCTTTTCCTTAAAAGCACAAGTTGCGCCAATAATAGAATGGAGAACAAATGTTGGCGATAGCGATATCGAGTATCTTCCTTCCATTCAACAAACAACAGATAATGGTTACATCGCCGCAGGGGGAGGGCTGGGTTATACAAAGTGTAAAGTTGTAAAACTGTATCCAAATGGAAATATTGAATGGAAAAAATATTATGGCGGCAATAGAACCAGTAGTTATTCAGTACAGCAAACAAGAGATAGTGGATTCATAGTTGGCGGCGCTGCAAAAGCAAATAATAACCCTGATGATTATGATGCATGGGTATTAAAATTAAATGCCGCAGGCGATTCACTTTTGGGTAAGAACTTTGGAGGCACACAATATGACTATATTCTTTCAATACAGCAAACCCCTGATGGGGGATATATTTTTTGCGGCGCCTCCAAATCATCGGATAGAGATCTTACACAAAACCATGGTGGGTTTGATTGTTGGGTTGTTAAATTAGATAGTACATATGCGATAGAGTGGCAAAAAAGTTTGGGAGGCAGTAAATATGAAGAAGCCCGTTGTATAAAACAAACAACAGATGGCGGATATATCTTTGTCGGGCATACAAATTCAAATGATGGAGACGTAGTTGGGTATCATGTTAGTAATGTTGATGATTACGATGCCTGGGTTGTAAAACTTAATATGTCTGGCAACATAGAATGGCAGAAATGCCTTGGTGGAACCGGTGCAGAAAATGCCTACTGTATCCGGCAAACAAATGATGGAGGATATATTGTTGCAGTTACTTCTAATTCCATTAATGGTGATGTTACAGGTAATCATGGAGACACCGATTACTGGATTGTAAAATTGGCTCCTGACGGGTCTATTATACGACAAAAAAGTTTAGGGGGTAGTGGTCAGGATAATGTACTGTGTATCCGGCAAACAAGTGATGAAGGATATATAATAGCTGGTGTTTCAACTTCTCTTGATGGAGATGTATCCAGTAATCGCAATGCGCTGGGTGATAGCTGGATCGTTAAAACGGATACGCTTGTAAATATTGAATGGCAAAAAAATGTGGGCGGAACCCAGGGAGATGCTTCTAATGATATTCAACAAACTTCAGATGGATGGTATGTTACTGCCATTGACAGTTATTCAAATGACGGTGATCTGGGACCTAACGATGGCTCTATCGATTCATGGATAGTAAAACTTGGGCCATTCCCTGTACCGCTTCTGCTTACCAGCTTTACGGCTCAAAAACTAAATAGATCCGTTTTACTTAACTGGCAAACACAAACAGAAATAAACACCAAACATTTTGTAGTAGAAAAAAGCAGCAATACAATTGATTTTAAAACACTCAATACAATAGCTGCTTCCGGCAATTCATCCACTACAAAAAATTATTCTTGCACTGATACTTACCCTTTTTATGGCATTAATTATTACCGCTTAAAACAAGTTGATAAAGACGGCAGCTTTGTCTATTCAAAAACAGTGGCCGTTAATTTTAATCAAAAAGGAAGTATGATATATCCTAATCCTGCTTCTTCTTCCATTACTATTGTTGCTGTTGGCAATATAAAGTCAATCAGCATCATCGATGCAGAAGGTAAAACAGTCCAGCAGCTAAAACCTTCTTTAGATAACCAGTATGATATCAGCCGCCTGCCAAAGGGTTTGTATGTTGTAAAACTCTTGTCAAACCAGGGCGAAGAGGTTTTGCAATTGCATAAAAACTAACATATCACCATTGATATAATATTTGCCGCACTCATGGTGCGGCATTTTTACCTTAGCCATCTTAAAGCTACCTCTTGCAACACATCGAGTTTTTTCATAAGGACCATTTTGAGAGCAATTACCACCGGGTAAAACCTTTGCCTGCACTGGAAGCCTTCATTGATTTCTTTTGGGAGACCAAATTTGATGCCCTGCTTAAACAGCATCCGCAGGGGTTTTCTGACGCACTCTTTCCCAACATTGGTTATACTTACCTAATTAACCTGGGCACGCCATTTACCATGCAGGTAGCCGATAAAAAATTTGAAATGAAGGCGGATGGGTTTTTGCCACGTAACAATTCCATTGAATGTTATCACCGTGCCGGTAACCAGTTGTTTGGCATTAAGTTTAAAATTTCCCCCATCATTTTTAAAACCAAAGTAAATTTTGCTGAGTACAGGGAATACATCTATCCCTTGAGTTATTTAATGGAACAAGCGGTAATTGATGAAGTGAAGAAAGCTGTATCCTTTAATAAAAGAGTTGATATACTGAACAACTATTTCCTGTCTATTATTAATTCATACCACGGCTCATGGGAGGCAATAAAGATTGTCTCCGAAATTTTACAACACTGCGACAGCCAAAATGACTTTACAACCACAGTGGAGCAATTTGCAAAGCAATACAAGATCTCAGAAAGAACATTACACCGCTATTTTGAAACCACCACCAGCCTCAGCACCAAAAAAGCATTGCAGGTATTACGCATCCGCAAAGCAGTGCAGCAATTAGCCAACGACCCTGCTGCATTTACTTATGAACGCTACGGCTACTACGACCACAGCCATTTCAGCAAACACCTGAAACAGTTTTTACAAAAGGATACTATCGCCAACCTGCAGCCGCATTTGAAATTGTTACAAGGTTTACGAAACAAGTAAAAGATATCCCACAAAGACACAAAGCCATAGAATTTTCTTTGTTCTCTTTGTGCCTTTGTGGGACACAACCTTATTGAGCCCTCTGCCTTTCCTCTTCCGATGCCGTTGTCCTCCTTCTTGCACCCTGTATCTTATTACTTCCAAACCGGTAGGTAAAGCTGATATTGGCAACCCTTGTTTCCCTGTACGCATGCCACTTTTCAATATAATTATTGAAGGTGACCACTGCTCTTGGCAGGTTGGTCCAGAAAATATCAGTGATATTAAAACGGATGGTTCCCTTTTTATTAAGAATAGTTTTTTGTACACCGGTTGATAAAGCCCATTGGGGATTCAATACCATAAACCCATATTGCCCGCCGGTGTTGAGTGATGCATTCAGCTCTGCAGTCCATCCTTTCTTAAAAGTGAATGTGTTATTTGTCCTGATATCCGCCGCAGGTTTACCATTGTTTAAAACAGTGCTGCTAAACCTGCCATTGAATTTTTCATAGTAGAGGTTGGCATTGTTCACCATGTTCCACCATTTATTGATCATTACAGGTGCAGAAACAGATACGCCATAATAATCAGAAGAAGAGAGATTGATCGGTATCTGTACGGTTACATTTTCAGGCGAAGGAACATTGGGGAACACTTCTTTAAACCTTGCCAGTGTAATATTCTGGTTGTTGGTAGTGTGGCTGTAATTAAAACTAAAGCTCAGGCTCTTTACCGTGTAACTTAATTCATACGCCCACGTAATTTGTGGCAGCAATCCCGGCCTGCCGGTGGCATACGTGGTTACATCAATTAAAAATAAAAATGGGTTGAGTTGTGAATAGCCTGGCCTGTCAATACGCCTGCTAACGGATAAGCCAATGGTTTTTTCTTCTTTTATTTTATAATTAAAAAATGCACTCGGAAACAATTGGAAATAACTGGAATCGAAAGTTATATTACCCATTTCCTGCCAGGTGTTTACCTTGGTATGTTCTCCCCGTAAACCAAACTGTATGTCAAACTTTTTAAACTCCTTACTGAAGTTGATATAGCCGGCGTTGTTGTATTCCTTGTATAAAAAATGATTGGTCTTGTTCACATCATTTTCCGGTGTGCCATCGCTTACATCAAAAAATTGAGCGTTGTTATCTGCCGTAACATAACTGGTTTTAAAACCCGTTTCCCATTTAGCAGTTTTACCTAATGGGTTTACATAATCAGCCTTGGCGGTTGTAAGGGTAAGTTTGCCTTTTTGGTCGCCATCAAGCGTATAAGAAGGTTGCAGTGAACTGCCATCTAATTTATAATAAGCGGTGGAGTTACGGGTAAGTGATGTTGATCTGTATTCTCCATAATCAGCATCAGCAGTCAGTTCTTTCCCGGTACTGTCGAATGTATGTTTAAAGTTAATATTGGCCACATAGTTATTGGCATGGTCGTTATTACTGGCATATGAATTAAAAGTACTCACCGCCTGTTTCTGCGGATTGATGATGATGGAGCTGTTATCATTGTAACGGGTGTAATGATTAAAGTTGCCATTCACTACAAAGCCAACAATTGTTTTTTTAGAAGGAAAGAAGTCTATCCCAAACCTGGTGGTATGTGTATGGCTGGGAGATTTTGAATAATTGTCTTTCAGATCGCCGCCATTATATACACCGTTCTCATAAAAATTCCTGTCGAGCAGTAAATGATTTAAACCAATACGGTAAGCGTAATTATAGTTGCCAAACAGATTGAGTTTTTGATTGCGGTAGTTTACAGTAGTGCCTGCATTTGCTTTTGAGTAAACACCCTGCCCGTAACCGGCAGTAGCGGTTCCGTTCACACCGAAGCGCTGGTCTTTTTTCATCCTGATATCAATAATGCCTGCATTGCCTGCAGCATCATATTTGGCAGATGGGTTGGTGATGATATCGATCCGCTCAATAGCAGATGAGGGCAGGCCCTTTAAATAATTTGCCAGGTCACTGCCCGTCATCGGTGTCGGCTTTCCATCGATCATAATGATAACGCCGGCCTTACCACGAAGACTGATGGCATCGTTCTGGTCAATGATCACACCAGGGGAACGCTCCAGCACATCCATGGCGCTGCTGCCGGCACTTATAATACTGTTATCTACATTCACCACAATACGGTCTGATAATTTTTGTATAAAAGGTTTGCGGCTTACCACCGTAACGTTTGCCAGTTCCTTTGAAACAGCCTGTAATATTAACGATGGCGTTTCCATGGTGGCAGATTGCAAATTGAATACACTCGAGTATTTCGGTGCAAAGTTTACCAGCGTTGCTTTAATGATGTACTCACCAAAAGCAATATGCTCAAATGTTGCCTTACCATCTTTACCTGTTATGGCTGCTTTTACTAAGGATGAATCTTTTGCTTTTAATAATTCCACCGTGGCGTTTTCAGCAGCCAATTGTTTATCGGTTACAATGCTTGTGGTTATTTGCCCACTGTTGGTTTGTTGTGCAGCAGCGGTTATGCTGATAGCAATGAGTATAGAGGTAATAATTATTTTCATGGCTGATGATTTCATGCAAAACTGTACGGAAAACGAATGAGTTCGTATGGCATTTATATCAATTGAAGTATGCTGAAGATGAATGGGCAGGGTGGAAGAAAGTGGTGTCGGATTTTTACCAGTGCAGGGTTTTCAAGAGCCTTATTGTTCTTGTTGACTGTTATTCTTAATTGTTTGTTTTTACAAACTTGAGTGAATGCCTGTTTTGCCCATTGAAAGATATGATGTAAACACCTGCAGGTAAATATGAAGCATTCAGTGAAAAGGAGTTGGCGCCATTTGTTACGGTAATATTTTCTTTAGCTACATTTCTACCGGCAGGATCTGATATTGTTACTACTGCTTTTTCATTGACTGCTGAAATAAGGTTAAGATGTAATTGATCTTTTACCGGGTTAGGCGATATCGTAAACACAGCGCCATATTTCATTTTCACTTTCACAATATTACTAAAAGAGAACTGCCCATCTTTATCCACCATTGTAAGCCGGTAATACAGGTTTTCTTTGCCTGTTAAAAATGCACTCTCATCCGGGAAGATATAATTACGGGGTATTGAACTATTACCTGCTGCCTGTACTGTGCCGATAGAAGAAAAACCAACAGCATCATCACTACGCTCAATGATAAAATGTTTGCTGTTTGTTTCCTGCAATGTTTGCCATTCACATACAACAGATCTTCCCTTTACAGTTGCTTCCAGTTTATTTAATTCTATCGGCAACGTGCCTGTATGTGCTTCCCATAACAAGGCATAAAGTGTGTCAGAGGTATTGTCATGACGAAAGAAAATTAAATTATCATAGTCTGGTGAACCGGCACTTGGAGAAGCCGCTTTGTTGATAACAGCACCGGTGGTAGTACTCACAGAATATAGATATGCTATGCCGGGGCTTGTATCTTCAGTCCCTAAAAAAAGATACAAATTGTCATTCTCATTAATTGTTCCATGATAGCCGGAAAAAACACCCGTTAGACCTGGAAGGTCTGCTATATCTGTAGCAATTCCGGTAGCCGGGTCAATAGTGCAGGTACTTAAAATATTTGTAAATGGTGTACTGCCTGCCCTGTACCTGAGTGCGTATATTTTATGCGTAATATTATTATACTGCAATTCAAATACACTCTGTGAGGAAACATGCGATACAACATTCCCTGTAGCCAGGTCAATGGTGAGTATAGCAAAGTTTGGGTTATTATCAACACCGTTTAAATACAAACGTTGATTTGCTTCGTCAATGGCAAATCCACTTACAGCATTAATACCAGGGATATTATTAATAATGGTACAAACACCTGTTGCTTTATTTACGCTGGCAAGGTAATACACGCCTGATTCAATAATAAGTGCATACAAAATGCCGGTTGACCTTGAATATTGAAAACTGATAAAATTATTAGGGGCCGAAAGCATTGGGTTTGATATAATGTTCCCGGTTACAGCATCCAATGTATATAGATAACTGGGTGCCTGCCCCGGCTGCCAGGAGCCGATCACCGTATATTCTTTTGTTGTTTCGTTATAAGCAGAACTGCAAATTAACCATCTTACGCCAGGAATACTTTTGATCTTTGTAATGGCACAATTGGATGGGTCAACGGATACTATATATTCTGTTTGTGCCTTTGCCGATAACAGGCTTAGCAGGCACATGGCGCAGGTAAAAATTTTTTTAGAATAATTATTCATTGTGCAGGTATAGTTTGGTCGATCAGTTATTACGGGGTAAATACTCGCTATCTAAAGATGAGACTTTTTAGTGTAATTACAAAATGACTATGTCAGCATTCCTTTTTTGTTGCTGCTAAAAGTTGCTCTGTCACTTAAAAAAAATTTGGGTTGAATTAAAAATATTTAGATATTAGTGTGACCTTAATTGTTTTCCCACCTGTTATCCCATCAATTAAGCGCTGCGAAACCCAGAGAGCTAAACATTTTTTTTGATCAATTACTTTTTGTTCAGTTTTGAATTGCTAAGCAATTTATTTGTGAACAAGAGTAGCACCAATACAAAAGGTAGCAGATATTTCAAGTCCTGATTTTTAATATTACTATTAATAGACAAACTATCATTTATGATTCCTATCGATGCTCTTTTCGAAGCTTCTAAATATGATAAGAAAATTAAAATAAGAAGTGCAGATTTAACAAGAATTAAAAAAAAGTATTTATCTCCAATGAACTTTTCAAAGAAATTGCTTTTTGATAGTATGTTCAATGGGAAGACAGTTATTTTTAATAATTATCCCATTGAGAATAGAATACCCAAAAATCAAAGTAAAGTGGAAGCCACATTGGCTTTATTGAGAAATAATTTGAAGAAGAATGACAAAATATTTATTAGATATGGCTCAAATAGAACCTTGAAAAAAGTCACAATTAACAATGTAATTGATCGATGGCTAAGGGGGCGTTCAAAATTTGGAGTAACGGATTTACATTTTAGGCATACAAACTATTTTGCTAAAATAGATGCAGATGCAATTAGTTACTTTAACTTATTGCCATTGTTTCCTGAGGAAGTTTCTTTTCTTGAAATGCTAACATTAGTGATTAGTTCCAAAGGAATTTTTAGTGATTCACATTCAGATGATGGAGATGGAAGTAATCATTGTATTATAGGAAAGAAACTTTGGTTCGCATGGGACAAAATCGAAGGAGAAACAGTTGGTCTACAGAACTGTTCTTTTGATTCGGTTTATAGTCAAGCCAAATTCAGTATTGATAAATTTTTATCTTTAAAGAGTGCTCATTGGTTTCTTGTTTCTGAAGGGCAAACCCTATTTATGCCGGGTAATTTTACACATAAGGTAATAACTCTCGAAAGTTATATTGGGTTTGGGAGTTTTTACGTTTCCTTTCCAAATTATATTAATTCGATCAAAAGGTGGCTTTTGTATTATTCAAGTGACGTAACCACGGATTTTATAAATATTCTAAATACTAAGTGCATAAAATACATAAGAGAAACAGTTCAACAAATGGATAGTACTAAACAAGAAGAAATTGGGTTTAATTATTTCTTAAAAGCAGTATTAAGTTGGGAAAATGGCTTGACCAAAAACCAAATCAATGAGTTTACCAGTAATGTTTCGACAAGAAATCTTCTTATGGAAGGCAAAACATCTGCTGACAAAAGTATTTGCAAAAACTTGGCGGACGGAAGATCAATCGTCTGAAAATTGTCTTGTCCTGAAATAGGTTGTCTACTAATCAATTATTTCCTAAGTCTTTCTCAAACAAAGTAATTTAATCTTATAAAAAAATCAGCTTTGATATTTCTGATATTATTACCATTTTTACTTATGGCCTCCGCCTTGGTTCGTCTCACCACGAACCACTAGGCATCGAATTTTTTAATGATGCACCATGCAAATGAAAACAGAACAAAAAATAATTGAAGCTATTAAAAGAAACGACAATCTAAAAAAAGGGGCAAAAGTAGCATTGGTTATTTTAGTACTTAATATACTCCGACACTTAGCAGCAATTTACCAAACAAGATACCAGTTAATAAGTCCGGTAATTCCGGAAAGTATAATTTGGGAAATAAATAAACAATTCATTTTTCATGCTGGTGTTTCCGCTGTTGCAGCCGTAGTTGGATTGTTGCTTTACTTTTTTGACAAGTATGTTTTAGTAATAGCTTTAGTGGTAATGCTGTTAATTGCTGACCGGTTTATTTATGTGTAGCTTCATAACAACTTTTATTTCTATTTTCATCATCGGTTTGCTGGACGAAACGAACTAATTTGGTCTTATATGAAAAAAGCAGCTTTGACATTTCTGATATTATTACCATTTTTACTTATGGCGCAATCAAATGAAAAAATAACAGTAGATTTTCTCCAGTCTTTTGTTGATGCATTTAATGCTCATGACGTAAAGGCCATCATGTCTCATATGACTGAGGATTGTGTGTTTGAGGCTTCGGCGGGGCCGGATGTAGACGGAGAAAAATTTACCGGGCAGGAACAAGTGAGGGTTGCGTTTGAAAATGTATTTGCCAGCTTTCCTGATGCTCATTGGGGAAGTGCCAGGCACTTTATTTCAGGAGACAGGGCTTTCTCTGAGTGGCTCTTTACAGGAACAAAAGCAGATGGAACTAAGGTTGAAGTAACAGGCTGCGATCTGTTTACTTTTAAAGATGGTAAAATTGCCATTAAGAATTCTTATAGAAAGAACCGCCTGCCGACAAAATAGTAAGAAAATTCGTCTAGGTTTGGTGGCAGCAATATTCCAACAAGTAAAATTGCAATGAAGCATATTCTTTTTTCAACTTTATTATTTATCAGCAATTACTGTTTCTCCCAGGATACAAGTGATACGGTTTTATACAATAAAGAATTTAAATGGACCCTTATTATTCCCGAGCATTTTGTCCAGATGAAGTCAGACAGTGTAAAAGCAATGCATGACAGAGGTATGAAGGCAATAGAGAAAAGCTACAAGGAAAAAGTGGAAGATAATACTACGGGTATTTTTATGTTTAAAAACAACAGGTTTAATTATTTCGAGTCCTGCTCACAACCTTTTGACACATCGGTAGATGGTGATTATACTGCATCAATAAGATTAGTTGCATCTGTAGTGTATAATACTTTTAAATCACAAATAGAGAATATTGAAATTAATTCATCGTCTGCCATTGAAAAAATTTGCGGTTTGGAATTTCACAGGATCAATCTTACCATGCATTACCCAAAAGGTCTCGTTTTTTATGCTGTAATGTATAGCCGGCTATTTGGAAAAAAGGAATTGGCATTGAATATTTATTATACCGATGAAATTAAAGGCTTCCAGATGCTCCGTGCCTGGAGACAATCAAAATTCGGTAATTGATAACTAAAATTTAGAAGATGAATATTGAGGATATACAAAGCATTTGCAGGACACTGCCCGGTGTAACAGAGGATATTAAATGGGAACATGACCTGGTATTTTCAATTGGTGCCAAAATGTTTTGTGTGGTAGGGTTGGAGCAGTCACCAACGAGCGCATCCTTTAAAGTTACTGACGAAGAGTTTGCAGAAATGTGTAACCGGCCTGGTTTTAAACCTGCTCCCTATGTTGCTAAATACAAATGGGTATTCATTGAAGATATCAATAAAATGAAAAAGGAGGAATGGAAGCGATATCTCCAACAGTCTTATAACCTGGTAAAAGACAAACTACCAGCTAAACTCAAAAAGCAACTTGGTTTATAAAGGGTTCCCGGTTTCCCGAAAATTTCGTTCCTTTAATCTCCGGCATCACAGGGTAAGTACAGTCAATTACACAGTATAAACTTATGATCATGATAGTAAAAACAAAACTTATCGCTACAGTAGTAAGCTTTCTTATTGCTGTTGTATCTACTGCACAAAGCAGCAAGCCTGTTACTGAGTATTTGAATGTTCCCGGGCCTCTTGTACTGAATAAGGAGTCATTTAATTTGACCTGGTCATCGCACCCGTCTGCAAATTATTATAAGCAGGAGTATATTGGTGCAAAGGACAAGATCGAAAAGTTTAAAAAGATGCTGATGGTGGAAGTGCTTATCGGCGAAGTAAAAGCAGCAGACCTGGCAAAAGCAAAAGTTGCTGAACTCACACAACTAAAACTAACGAATCCTATGGTTAACCATGAAATGTTTCAGAAAGATGGCGAGATCATCATTGACTTTTTGATAAGTGACAACTCTCCCGATGGAAAGACTGTAAACATTATTGAACGGAATGTGTATCGTTACAAAGACATCACTGAAAAGAATGGGAAGAACGGCGTTATGCTGTTTGCGGCAAGTGAAAGAGCGTATGGTAATGCCGTTGATACTTTTTTATCGGCTTTAAAGAAAAATAAGTCTGTTTTGCTAAATGCTGTTGCAGCTTTTATTATTCCGCAAATAACAATAAAAAAATAAACAACTACTGCACAGGATTATAAATAAAGCTTTTCATCAATGCTGCTGAGAAAAAACACTACAGCGCAAATATCTTTTCCAATTCAATCACATGTTTTCCAGTTGCAAAAACCTTTGGCGCCTTCGCCATTTTTTCAGCAAGCGTTAAAGTAGGCATCGGCTTAAATTTCTTTATCAACCTAACACCATTCAGAAACTTTAATACGTTTCCAAAAATGCGTTCACCTATCCTGTCTGTATCCTTACGAAGCAATAACCCCGGCCTGAAAATGATATAGGAATTGAATGCAAGGCTGTCAATAGTATCTTCCAGTTCTCCTTTTATTTTGGAATAAAATACATTGCTGCCGGCAGCAGCACCATAAGCCGATAACAGAACAGTTTGCGGAATACCATTTCTTTTTGCAACGGCAGCGAAGTTGGCAGGTATTGCATAATCGATATGCTGTTGTTTCTCTTTTGAACCAGCCGCTTTCAATGTAGTGCCAAGAAGAGAAAACCAAACATCACCATTAATAAATTCAGACACTTGTTCCAGTTTATCAAAATCAGTTATTACTTCCTGCAATTTTGAATGGACAATGCCTGTGCTCCGGCGTACAAATACTAATACCTGCGTATAGTAAGCATCCTGCAGCAGCACATTTACAAGGTCTTTTCCCGTAGCCCCGGTGGCGCCGATGATCAATGCTTTCATTCATTTCCTTTTTTTAAAATTACTATAATCAATTTTACAAATATTTTAAATTATTACTGCAGCAGAACAAAGTAACTTTATCATATACTAACGGCTAAATGAAAAGAAAAATATCTTCCTTCTTACTTTCATCAATTGTTTTTTGTTGCACTTTGTTCTTTAATGCCAATGCACAGGAAGTAACAAATATATTCGCCACTCCATCTACGATAGACCCCAAACGATTAACAGGAATATGGAACCTTGCAGATTCAACTCATTACACCATCGAGTTTCTTGATTACCCTGCAGATTTTATTTTAAGAACCAACGGCGGTGGGGCTTATTATTTTTCAAAGGATTCAACGGGTCATATATATTCCAGAGGCGTGATGGCTGCATGGCCACCATTTGATTGTGAATTACAGTTTTTGTCAAATGATACTTTGAAGATCACCCATTCACAAATGGGGTATGTTGGGGTGAGTTATGTATATGTGAGGAAGAAACTATAGCATTGCCCAATTATTTCCACATAATAATATTAGGAATAAGAGTAAACTCTTTACAAAAAGTTAATGCTTTGTACAGATTAGCCTTTTATTAATTACGTACCTCTTACTGGCATTGTTTTTACTGCAATGGATGTTCTAAAAAATTACACTATGAAAATATTAAAAGCAATCCACGTAAGAAATTTTTTAATTGTAGCGATCTCCGCAGCAATATTTGCATCCTGCAAAAAAGATGAGACGCCACCGGTAGTAACCCCGGCAGCAGGTTTTATGGCATTCAACCTGGCGCCCGATCAGAATGCCGTTGTTTTCTCATTATCTGGAAGTAATGTTGGTACCAGTACGCTGCCATATAATGGTTACTCTGGTGTGTACAATCCTGTTTATACCGGCAGCCGTGAAGTAAGGGCTTTTGACAACAGTACTAATACTACATTGGCTACCACACCCGGTAATTTTGCAGACAGTATGTACTATTCTTCTTTTTTAATTGGAACCAATGGCAATTACAGGACTGTATTGGTGCAGGATAATCTTGATTCGTTGCCTGTTGTTGCTGGTAAAGCTTATGTAAGATATATCAATGCCATTACTGACAGTACAATTGTGCCTGTCGTTTCAGTTGAAGCAACCGGTGAAACCACCATTACAGAAAATGCAGCTTTTGGTAATGTATCATCCTTTACGCAGGTAAATGCAGGCCCGCTCACCACTACCGTTAGTGATGGAATAAATACACTCGCCAGTCGTGTAATAACATTAGAAGAAAATAAAGTTTACACACTATTACTTTCGGGTATTCCTGGCACAAGCGATAGTACCAAAGTGGTACAGGTTAAATATATTCAGAACGGAACTATAGCTCCTTAGTTTTTGATTAATACAGTATCTCAAAAAAGTCAGGCCTTTAAAGCCTGGCTTTTTTATTTATTGAATATTAGATCGTTATCCTTTCAGGACCTTTAAATAGCTTTTTACAGGGAACAATTTCAACTACTTTATGGCACCTGTTCCCTTATCCCACCGGTCAGTGAAATGAATAATACTTGACAAGGCTCTTTAAAAGAATTATCTTTAAGCTACTGGTTGGTTTACCAAAACTGAAATGAATAACATGAAACAGGTTTTCATTTTATTTTTCTTCTTATTACTGCTGCAGGGTGTAATGGCCCAGGATCCGGAATTTGACTGGGCTAAAAGAGTCGGCAGCACTGACGATGACTACTGCATTGCAACGACTATTGATAAATGGGGCAATGTGTATAATACCGGCTCTTTCAAGGGTACAGTTGATCTTGATCCGGGGCCAGGGGTATCTGATTTTACAGCCACTTCAATTAATGGAAATGCTTTTGTTTTAAAACTGGATGCTTTGGGGAATTTTATCTGGGCGAAACAATTTTCTGGCGGCGAGGGAAAAGGCAGGACCATTAAATGCGATGCACAGGGAAATGTTTATACGGCCGGTTATTTCTTTGATGTGGTTGATTTTGATCCGGGTGCAGGCAATTATTCCCTGTCAGTTATGGTAGGAGCATTTATTTCGAAACTTGATACAGATGGAAATTTTGAATGGGCAAAGCAATTAGGTGGGGAAACCATGAGTATTTTTTCCATTACGGTTGATGCCGGAAGCAATGTTTTTTGTACAGGGCTTTTTAGTAATACAACAGATCTTGACCCCGGGCCCGGTACTGCTTTTTTTGATGGTGGAACCAGGGGAGAATCACAGATATTTATTTTGAAACTTACTTTGAATGGCGATTTTGTCTGGGCCAAGCATATGGTTGTTGCCGGAAATGGTAACCCAGGTGGAGCTGTTGCTGCCGGAAACGCTATAGTGACAGACAATGCCGGAAATATTTTTGTTGGCGGGTATTTTCATCATACAGTAGATTTTGACCCCGGTCCAGGGGTTTATAATTTGACCGCTCCTGTTACTTCCGGTAATGGTTTTATACTTAAATTAAATGCTGCCGGCAATTTTGTTTGGGTAAAACGATTTGGAAAGACTACCGGAACTACAAGCATATATTTACCCTACGATGTTTATGTGCGGTCACTGGCGGTGGATAATACAGGAAATATTCTTACCACTGGTTATTTCAGGGATACCATAGATTTTGATCCCGGCCCGGGTGTACAAAATTTTACAACTGCCAGGTATCTCACCGGTAGTACCTATTACTATTATACTGCAGGCTTTGTTTCATGCCTTGATGCCAATGGTGATTATAAATGGGCGCACATGTTGGGAGATGGAACAGGAATTGGTTCGGCAACGCCTTATGGCGGTATTACAACAGATACTAACGGAGATGTTTATGCAATGGGTACTGTTGCCGGAACCGTTGACTTTGATCCCGGGGCAGGCAGTAATAATATTACAAGTAACAATGGCCTGTTTATTGTAAAATACACCGGGTCAGGAGGCCTTGTATGGGCAAAAACATTTGGTGAATTTCAAGGCGGCTATCAATTTTCTATCTGTGTTGATGACTACTTTAATATTTACACAGCCGGGCATTTTAGCGGAACTGTGGATTTTGACCCGGGTGCTGGTGATCATAGTTTAACCAGCGCAGGAAGCAGTGATGTTTTCATTCAAAAATTACGGCAATGCCTGGACAGCAGTTCATCTGTGCTGAATGCTGCCGCCTGCAATACGTATTCATTAAATGAGCAAACATTTACTACCAGCGGCAGGTATACGCAAATAATCCCTAATCACAGAAATTGCGACAGCATGATAACGCTTCTCCTGACAATACGGGGAGGTGGCAGCAATGCTTCTTTAGATGCAAGGGCATGCAGTAGTTATACCTGGCGTGGGCACACTTACTATGCAAGTGGCGTTTATGCAGATACATTGTCTGCCGGCAGCGGTTGCGATAGTATATTGACATTGCAGCTTGCAATTGATATGGGCTCGGAAGAGGCAGCCAGCAAAACGATCTGCGAAGGAGAGGCGTATCTTGGCCATACTACAGCAGGTGTTTATACGGATACGCTGCAAAGCATATATGGTTGTGATAGCATTATCAACCTGGACCTCACTGTTAATTCACCAACAGCAACTTTGTTTACTGGTGCAATATGCCCGGGTGAAAATTATGCCGGCTATACCATACCGGGACATTATATTGATACGCTTGTTTCAGTAAATGGTTGTGATAGTATCAGGACGATCCACCTTGCTGCAAAAGAGGAATGTATCCCTTTCATCATACCGAATGCATTTACGCCTGACAACAATGGAAGAAATGATCTCTTCAGGCCGGTGATACAACGTGGAGTACGCAATTACCATATGCAATTGTATAACCGCTACGGCGAAAAAGTATTTGAAAGCAACAACCATTTACAGGGCTGGGATGGAACGCTGAAAGGCAAGCCGCAAGTCAGTGGCGTATATATTTATCACATCTATTTTGAAAACAACGAAGGAAAAGTATATGATAAAAAAGGTACAGTGGTATTGATACGTTGAAAAGGATTACAGGCTTATCTTTTGTAATGTTTGCAAATATCCTTCATCAAAACTAGCGCCAAGCCCAACACTTTCGGGCATTACAATTTCTCCTTTACCAGTGTAACCAATGCCGCCAACTACAGGGTCTTCTTCAAACATTAGTGGTGTATCAAAATCACAATGAATAATTGTATCGCTGCTTAATGCCACATGCGCTGCCGCAGTAAATCCAACTCTTGATTCTAAAAAACCACCGATCTGTATTTTTATATTATGCTGTTCTGCCAAGGCAATTATTTTTTCGGCGCCCAATATGCCTGAGGATTTGCCCAGCTTTACATTAAAATAATCGCAGGCACCTAAATCCCACAAACGTTTTGCATCGTGTTCATCACAGCAACTTTCATCCGCCATTATTTTTATGGGGCTTTGTTGTTTTATCAAAGGCAGTTCCATAAAGTTCCATCTCGGTATCGGTTCTTCACAATGCTGGATGTTGTATGGCTGTAATGCTTTCAAAATTTCAATAACATCATTTGTGTTCCATCCCTGGTTGGCATCAATACGTACAGGAATTTCCATGCCGATGGCTTCACGGATCTTTTTTATTCTTTCAATATCATCTTCTTTTGCACCGCCCAGTTTTACTTTCACCACCTGGAAACCATTGGCTTTTATTTTGGCTGCATCTTTTGCCATTGTAGTTGCATCTTTAAAACTCACCGTGTAATCTGTAACCAGCGTTTTATTATTGCTGCCGCCAAGAAAAGCATAGAGTGGGAGATTGGCCTGTTGTGCAGCAATATCATATAATGCCATATCAAATGCACTCTTAATACTGCTGTTAGCATAGATAACACTGTTCATCGCTTTATGGCAGGCTTCAATATCCAGTGCGTTCTTTTCTTTTAGAACAGTAGCTAAATATTTACCCACCACCATTCCTGTTTCCATGCTTTCGCCATTGATGGTCATGAATGGGCTGCATTCACCTACACCTGTAATGCCTTCTTTGGTTTTGATAATAACAATTACATTTTCTGCATGGGTGAGCGGACCGAGAGAAATAATAAAAGGTTCTTTCAGTTTTATTTTGGAAGCGTAGAGTTCGATGGAAGCAATAGTAAGTGATGCAGGCATGATATTTTTCTTAATTAAACGAATAGTATTGATAAGCCAGGTCAGTTGATTCTCCAGGCTTCATATTTATTTCCCATTCAATGATGCTGCCGTTCTTTTTGTAAGAATGTATGGGTTTTGATTTTTTGTATTTACCTGTAAGACCAGCATCGAACGTAACGCCGTCCACTTTTTTATTGATTTTAACAGTGATCGTTTTGGTTTGATAGTTGGTGAGTTTAATATTCCCCTTGTATGTTATCTTATCAGTATAAGTATTATTGACATATACTTTTTCTCTTTTTATTTCTTCTTCAGTATTTTTTGCCTGTACATCTATTGCTTTTGCAAGCCGTATTTCTGTACTTCCTTTTAATGGCGTGTAATCAATTTTTGATTGGGAAACAGGCTGCCCTTCTTTATTAAGTACAAAAATAGAGCCCGTGGTAAATGGTGCCACAGTGGAATTGTTTATCCTGTAATTATGATATACTTCCGGAATGTAGTCATCATCATCAGTACTGTTCTCATCCAGGCTTACAGTATATAGTTCGCTGTACATAACAGTATTGCTGTTTACCGGTACTATTACTTTTGCATTTTGTTCAAGATCAATACTGCCTAGTTGATAATAATAAAGGTCATCAGATTTTTGCCCTTCTTTCTGATCATCATCATCGCTGCCGCCATAACTATCTCTTTCAACCGATTTTAACCTGCCGATTGCCTGGTTGCTAAAACTGGCTGCATTCATCGACATATAGTTGTTATCATAAGCACGGGTAACGATCTTCTCTGCAAAATAATTATAACAGGCAGGATCAAGCTGTTTGCCATAAAACATCTCGGGATTGCCAATAATAATATCTACCGAAGTATTTTTAATATCACTGTTACTATTGGTAATGGTTGCTTTCATTTCAAGCCTGGCTTCTTTATCATTAATGGGTGTAAACAAATAAGATGGAAACCACTGAATGCCAGTTTCAAGACTGATGGTAGAGGCAGCAACACTTGTGGCAGGTTTGCTCACCGTTACTTTTGCAATACCGGCAATGCTGTCGCCTAAAAACTTACTACTGCTTTTGTTGTTAGTTTCCAGCGTTCTGAAATCAGCAGCATTTGCTATAATGATGTTTCCATCAGGCTGTGCAATTTTTACCATTTTTGTGGCAGGGTTAAATTGTAACAGTTTACCTGTTATCACTTTTCCTGCCGGTAAATTAAAGGAGAAGGTGGAAAGGGTAATATCGGAACCAATATTCGCCTGCAGGTATCCATACAGGTCATTGGCTTCCCGTTCCGTTTTTATCGTGTCTGCTTTTACTACAATGGAATGTATAGGAGTTTCTTTAGCAGCAGCAAGCCACCAGGTGCCCATCAATACATTTTGTGGGGCAGGAATATAAAACACATTGTCTTTCAGATCCACCACCGCTTCACGCCTTATAAAATAAGTACCATTTTTAAATACCGAGATCTTTGTGGGTGTAAGCGCCTGAACTTGTTTTTGGGCCATCGCCTGCAGGTGAAGGAAAAGCATTGCTGAAACATAAAGGAATTTTTTCATTGCCGTCGTTTTTGGTATTGTGATAAAATTAGAGAAATAAATATTAGTTACCCGATGCAATTTTTTTTGATAGTTACACAAAGATTCTTCTCCGGGCTTCTTACATTTGATATTCCATGTACGCCATCGTAGATATAGAAACCACCGGAGGATATGCCTCAGCCAACGGCATTACAGAAATTGCCGTGTATATACATGATGGCGAACGGGTGGTAAAGCATTTTGAAACACTCATCAATCCGCAACGTGCCATTCCACGTTTTATCACCGGCCTCACCGGTATTGATGATGCGATGGTGAAAGATGCCCCAAGTTTTGATGATATAGCAGATGTATTGTTTGACCTGCTGAACGATAAAATTTTTATTGCCCACAATGTCAACTTTGATTATTCTTTTTTAAAACATCATTTGAAGGAATCAGGCTATGAGTTAACGGCCAAAAAATTATGTACTGTTAAGCTGGCAAAAAAAGTTTTTCCTGGCTTGCCTTCTTATAGCTTAGGCAATCTCTGCCGTTTATTACAATTGCCCATCACCAACCGTCACCGGGCAGGTGGTGATGCAAAAGCCACGGTGAAGTTGTTTGAATTCTGTCTTGGCAATAATGGCATTGAACATATTGACCAGATGCTCAAACGCTCCAGTGCTGATCAATGGCTTCCTTTACATCTTACCAAAAATGATATTTTAAAACTACCCATCTGTCCCGGTGTGTATTATTTTTTAGATGCAAAAGATAAAGTTGTGTATGTGGGTAAGGCAGTGAACATCAGGAAAAGGGTAAGCAGCCATTTTACACATAATGATCCCGACAGGAAGCGGCAGAATTTTTTAAGAACGATCCACAAAATAAAATGTAAGGAATGTGCCACCGAACTGGAAGCCATTGTACTGGAAAGCGCCGAAATAAGAAGGCTGTGGCCTAAATATAATGTGAGCCAGAAACAACCGCTGCAGAAATATGCTTTGTATATGTTTGAAGATGGCCGTGGTTATATGCGGCTGGCAATTGATAAAAAGAAAAAGCATTTTCCATCATTGTATAATTTTAATTTACTGCAGGAAGGGTTGGTGATGTTGAAGAAGATGATAGAAGAATTTGAACTGCATGAAAAGCTTTGCTTTATTGATAAAACTCCTTTCACCGAAAAAGACTTTGAGTTTATTGACCCACCAAATATCTACAACGGAAAAATAAAAAAAGCCATTGAAGCATTGAATGAACAACTGCCAACCTTTGCTGTGCTGGATGATGGAATAAAAGAAGATGAAAAATTGTGTTTGCTGGTGGAGAGAGGAAATTTCTGGGGCATGGGTTATGTTTCTTCTACCCAACAAATAACTAGCGCTGCAGAATTAAAAAATTATTTGCAGCCTTATGCTGATAATGATACGATACGGAATAGTATTTATTCTTTTGTAGAGAGTAACCCGGAGAAGAAGATGGAGTTGGTGTTGTGATATTTTCCTGTCCCGCCGATACGGAAATATTATTGATGTTTAAATAACTGGGTTTGTCATTAAATTATTTATTTCGATAATTTCGCATTCGCCAATCTTTTTCCCTTCATAAAAATATCCTTTGGCTCCAACTTTAATTTTTTCTTGATGATATTTTCTTAAAGGTTTCGATATGATCCACATTCGGGCAGTGCCGGTTGACGGGACGTTCTTGCTCGACTCAAAAAGTGTTGTGCCATTTTTATCTTCAAACTCTGGCCAAATAATAAAAATGCCTTTCATAGTATGGTTATCACTTTCGTACCAGAAATCCCATCTTATCCCTTGGCAAGGAGTTTTATCCCGTCCGCCTTCTTCTACGGAATAAAGACGGTATTTTACACGAAAATCGCAGCCATGCCCTAATGCTTCTTCATATGATCTATACATTCACTGAATTTGATTTATTTTTTCCATGCCTGTATTCGTGGCACAGGAATGCATTTGTGTGACTTGTTTATTTCGTTTCGTGTGCCCCGAATCAAGGCTGATCGACGAAAATCAGTTTTTATCATTTCTCTCAAATTCTTCGATTCTTTCTGATGTGGAAATCGTCTTAGCTTTTCCTTTTACCATTGTTTCGGTAACATAAACTAACTGACCTTGCTTACGGGTAAAGTAATCAGACTGAAGCAATCTGAAATATCCTTTCCTAAAGTGTGGTATTTTCGATAGTTGTTTACTGTCAGAATCAGTAATCTTTTCGGAAAGGCTAAAAATGACATTTTGGTCGGATCTCTTTTCATTTTTCTCAAGTGTGATTTTGGGCACGCCTTCGGCCACGCATTCCGGAAAGCATTTCATATATGCTATTGTGTTAATTGCAAGCCTAAACATTTTTGAAGATGTCAGAGATTTTTCATCCTTCTTTTTGTTCTGATCTATATAGAATTTGTCTGACGTTAGACCGCTAAGATCTTTATGAGAGAAAAAAAGCTCTATTGTATCATTTTCATAAAGCATTAGTGAGAAAGCATATCCATCACTTTCAAAGGGTATATGTAAGCCAAATGTATATTTAACACATTTTGCTTTACCTGATGTTTTAATATAGACAATGTCAGTCTGTTCGCCATTTTCGTATAAATACTTTCTAATCCCTCCTAAGTCTGAGAGCGGCGTGTTTTCGAGAAAATCTTGCAATTGCTTTTGTAAAAAAAATATATGCAAAAATTTCCCTCTTAAGTCCTCCTTCCACAATTCTAATCCTGATATTATCAGGTCATCAGATTCTGACCTTTCAGGGTTGGCTCGTACAATATTTATCAGATTGTGTCTAAGGATTCTAAAAATGCCCTCATCAGGAATTTCTGGCGTAAGTTTTTTTTGTACTCCATAAAGATTTTCCCAAAAAAACTTTAAAGGGGTGCTATACCATATTTTTTTTGCCATGGAAGTAATTATCAAAGGTTGAAAAAGTTTATAATTTTTTAGTTTCAAAATGGAAATGACAATTGCATCGCTGCTATTTGTGATGTTCTTTTATCCTTGATTAATCAGAATAAAATGTACAATTGCTACCCGGAGTTTGTAACTCAAGATTTGTTTTATTTATGCACTACAGCCATTAAAGCTTTCCATTTTTTATTATAAATATACCTGTTACAGCTACAAAAAGCAAGTCCGTAGTTGCAAACTACGGTCAGCTTTTCTGTCCCGGCGGGTTTTTCGCCATTAGTACCCTGAAAGTATAAGAGAGATTGAAGCGAAACCCCGACGTTGAATACTCTTCATCCGAAAAAACCCATTTATAGATCAAGATAATGCTTCGGTGTAAAGTGTTTTACTTCCTGTACCTCGTAAAAAGAAGCGCTGCTGTGTTCATACTGAACAAAGTCTTTTGCCAGCATCCACTTGCCGCTTACCGGGTTATTATGAATGTAATTTATTTTCTGCAACAAAAATGCCTGTGTTATGATGGCTTTTGCATCAAAGGAATCTTTAAACACTTTATGCAACTGCCCTTTTTTCTTTTCTCTTTCTGTAAGTTGTTGATGAAGTGTATCAAGCAGATTTTTGTTGCCGGCTTTTTCCAGTCGGTTTATTATTTCATACGCCATAAACCGTTTGCCATTTGAAATGATGGTATTCAAATTAAATGGTAGGTTGTAAAAATGAATAATGGCATGAAGGTGATTGGGGATAATAACGTAAGCGATGATATCAGCATTATGTTTTTGTTTCAGCAGGCGAAACCAGTTATATACCAAATCGTAACTGTTGGTTATTTCAAAAAGTGGTAGCCATTCTGTGCAGGTGAATGTGATAAAGTAAGTGGAAAAGGTATCGCTGTGTTTAAGCTTTATTGCCATTGCATAAAGTTACTGAATGCAGGGTGTGGGTGTATATGGTGGCTGGCTCTTTTCTACGTCGGGGTTTCGCCGGAAGAGCTTTTTAATTTTGAGAGTATGAGGGCGAAAACCCCGCCGGAACGAAATAATAATTTCTGATAGAAATTTTTCTGAGCAGACACATTGGATTTTGCCTCCATTAAGCTTTGCTCTATTTCATTTTCAGGAAATGTTGAGCCGATTTTCTTTCTCTTAAATATATCAGTAAACCCATATGGTTTGGTACCGCTGTTCGGTTTTATTTTATTGTTGAAGATAAGAATTAAAAGCCTTGCTTTATTCCTTATGCCGGAACTACTGCTCCGCCCCGGTTCGTGGCACACGAAACGTATTTTGCATTCGTGTGCCACGAACGCAGGCGTAGGAAATAGGGGAAGTGTGGCAGATTTGTAGAAAATAGGATTACCTAAAACTGAATAATTCAACAAGTTTGACTACCATATAGAAATTAGTTGAATCCCAACCATTTTTCCTCAAGTTTTGAAATCTGTGTGCGTATAATATCTGAATTTCCATCAGGGATATTTTCATCGGGCCAATTTCCAATTGCTGTGATTGAATAATTGCTTAACATATTTAAGTATTTGCCTTTTCCGTGAATTGTTTTTAATGTATTTAATGAGTTAGCGATTTCTAAGCGATTCAATTCTGTTTTATCAGCGACGATTTTTCGAAGCTGCTTTAATGCTATTTTATCCTTAACAAAAGGTATTAATAAAAAATATATCAAGAATGCTATTACTAATGAAACAAAGGCAATAAGAATAAATAAACGTATATTTTTATTGATATAAATCGAGGCAAAAATGATTATACCAATAATTGCAGAAACAATTAAAAATTCGGAAGATAATATCGTTAAATATCTCTTCAAATTAAACTTTATTTTAAAAAATAAAAGCGGAATCCATGGAAAAAGAAAGATTGCAGTACAAACAGATGGTATCACAAAATAGTTGCCTTTTTGAGTGGTAATAGACAGCCCAATAAAAGATATGCTCATGCCAATCCTATATATGAATTTTATTTTTTTTGAAAAAACCGCTTGTCTACTATTGCTATTACTAATTAGAAGACTATCAAACCATAGTATAAATAAGATTAGTATTGAATAAAATTTTCCATCCTTTATAAATAA
>JAZKGV010000021.1:0-9846 GCA_040385725.1 Bacteroidota bacterium
ATGTCAAGGCTGGGCAGATCTTCCGGATGAAAGCGTTGCCTGTACTTTTCATAAAGCTGATCTGGTGCCACACCTTCCAGTTCATAAATTCTGTACAGCTCTTTCGACCATTTTAGTTCTTTGGTAAGCAGGTTAAATTCCCAGCTTCCTGTTTTTGCAATGGCTTGCGCCATATTCAGGTTTTCTTCACTTCTTGTTAATTCTTCTTCCGCCCTTTTCCGATTGGTGATATCGACAAACGTAAGCACCACCTGTTTTAATTTTTTCTCTTCATCAAATTCAGGAAAGGCGTTCATGATCACCCACATGCGGCTTTCTGAATTTGGGTTGTCGATACCTGCGGTAACATTTATCAGGGGATCGCCGGTTCTTATCACATGTAATGCCGGGTATTCCTCATGTGTTAGTTTATTGTCGCTGGCTGAAACAGAGAACCATTCAGCAGTTGGTATTTTTTTATCTTCTTTGATCCCCAGCAATCTTGCTGCTTCCTGGTTATATAATAAAATGCTGCCATCCGGGTTATGCACTACCACACCTGCATGAATATTTTCAATCAAATGCCTGTAGCGTTCTTCACTTTCCTTAAGAGCGTTTTCTGTTTTTTTCTTGAAGGTAACATCTTTAAAAAAAATAGAAAGCCCGTCTTCAGATGGATAAATATCGTTTTCGAGCCACCGGCATAATGGTTCGTAAAAGTTTTCTAAAAAAATATACTGTTGCTCTTTATAAGCTTTTGCACAAGCCTCATTAAAAGTACTGCTGCTGATTTCTTCAAAACCTGTAAATACATTTCTGCCGATCATATTGGCGGGCTCGTGTCCAAGTATTTCACCGGCTTTTTTGTTTATAAAAGTAAGATTACTGTCAAGCGCCAAAAAACCATCCGTAATACGCTCCATGATATTGGTGGTTTCGGCAGTTTTTATTTTTACCTGCTTTTCAAGTTCAAGATTAAATTCCCGTTGGCTGTCTTCCAGTTTTTTTCTTTCAGTGATATTTCTATGCACCGCAATATATCCTGTTATTTCACCTTCATTATTCAGGATCGTATTGATCGAAGCTATTACGTAAATAATTTCATTGTCTTTTTTTCTGATAAGGTATTCGCCTTTGTAATAACCTGTATTTTGTAATGCTGCCAGGCTTGCTTCACGGGTTTCTGTAATGTTAAGAATGGAAATTACTTCACTAAGTGGTTTTCCTTTTGCTTCATCAGCATCTACGCCGTACAGTTCGGCTGCGTATTTATTCCATGTGTCAACCACAAAATGTTTGTTGGTGGTAAAAATAGCATCTGGTAATGTTTCTATCAACGATGCCTGGTACCTCAACTGTGCAGCTGTTTTTTCTTTTCTTTTAAAATCAAAATTTATCAGCATTAAAAAAGCAACCAGTATCACTAAAAAAGCAAAGGCCAGTATCAAAAAACGATAGCTCGTTTTTTGTGCTGTGTCTTCAAGGTATTGATTTGATTTATTTATGATCATACGGTCGTACTGCTCCATCTGTTGCAGCGATGAACGGAGGTTATCATTAATTTTTTTTGTTGCACCCGTCTTGATTTTATCTACTACAGCATATATACCTGCTGTATCAAAAATGGCAATGGTATTTTTAGAATCGTTTATTTTTGCAGTAATAAGTTTTGTTGCCTTTTCAATTTCAGCAATCCTGTCTGGGTTATCTTTTTTGAACGTATGTAATGAATCAATACGCAAAAGCAACTTGTTTACTGCCGTATTGTGTTGCTGGCTGTATTCTTCTTTTGAAATAAAAACATATCCACGTTGGGCTGCACTCAATTCATCTGCCGACTCAAGCAGTTTTTCAGTAATTAATAAAAAATGAAGTGACTTATTGGTTTGATTGTTCAGTTCTTTTGTACGGTTAAGGTTTTTAAATGTAACTACTACAAAGAAGCCAATAAATGAAAAAGCGATCACAAAAAATACAGCAATAACCAGCCTTGTAGAAAGTTGCTTCATTTACTTATTTGCAGTTTTAAAGCGGATCGTATAAAGTTATAACAATTAATCGGCCAACAGGTGGTTTACCAGGAAAGCAGTTTTTAGTATCTAACTGAACAATGTATTGTCTCCACCCTTTGTTTGTATTTTTCCCAAATGGGTGTATGCCTTTGCGGTAGCTTCCCTGCCACGGGCAGTACGCTGTATAAAACCTTCCTGTATTAAAAATGGCTCATACACTTCTTCCAGTGTACCGGGTTCTTCACCAACAGCAGTGGCAATAGTAGTGATGCCAACAGGCCCGCCTTTAAATTTATCTATTATTACACTCAATATCCTGTTATCCATATCATCAAGGCCATGTTCATCCACATTCAGCGCCTTTAGTGAATGTTGCGTTATGCCCAAATCTATCTGCCCATCATTTAATACCTGTGCAAAATCCCTCACACGCCTTAACAGGCCATTGGCTATACGTGGTGTGCCACGGCTCCTTCTTGCAATTTCATCAGCAGCATCATTTTTAATTTTTGTTCCCAGGATGCCGGAGCTGCGTAAAATAATTTTCTGTAGTGTGGCGGCATTATAATATTCCAGTCTTGATTTAATGCCAAATCTTGAAAGTAAGGGAGCAGTTAATAAACCGCTTCTGGTAGTGGCACCGATCAATGTAAATGGATTGAGATTTATCTGTACGCTTCTTGCATTGGGCCCACTATCGATCATTATGTCAATGCGGTAATCTTCCATAGCGGCATATAAATATTCTTCCACCACGTTGCTCAGCCGGTGTATTTCATCAATAAACAAAACATCGTTGGGTTCAAGATTAGTAAGCAGGCCTGCAAGGTCGCCGGGTTTTTCAATTACCGGGCCACTCGTTTCTTTTATTTGCACTCCTAATTCGTTGGCCACAATCCTGCTTAATGTTGTTTTGCCCAACCCCGGTGGGCCATGAAATAAAATATGGTCCAAAGCTTCGCCACGTATTTTGGCGGCTTTAATAAATATGCGGAGGTTGTCAATTATTTGTGGTTGCCCGGAAAAATCGGCCATCTCACCGGGGCGTATGTTATTCTCAAATTCTTTTTCCGCAGGGCTTAATGCTTCGCCATCGGTATTCAAATTGGGGTTTGCCATGTTGTAAAAATAGAGAAATAAATATTGCTCCCGTAAACACTTACAGCAGCGTTAACATTCACTTTGTTATAAATACTTAAAATTGGGTATTGATAAATTTTGTATGCCTGGATATTTTTGACACAGGCAAAGCGCCTCAAAATTTTTCTCATTTGTAATAGTTTCAATTCTGATTCCCGGGTGTTTTCACCCGGGATACTTTTTTTCAATATTTTAAAGGCATAAAAAAACCTCCACTAAGGGAGGTCTTCAACAGTAATTATTTTAGTATCTATTTCGCTTTCACATTCACAGCCACCCTGCGGTTCATAGCCCTGCCTTCAGCAGTGGCGTTATCACCAATTGGATGTTCGGGCCCATAACCTTTAGCACTGGCAAATGCAGCAGTACTTACACCTGCTTTTTTAAATTCACCTAAAACCACATCTGCACGTTTTTGGGACAAAGCAATATTTTTTGCAGTGTCGCCGCTGTTATCAGTATAACCACCTACTTTAAACTGTGCTGTTGGAAATGCTTTGCAGATAGCTGCAATATTTTTTATCTGTACCAAAGAAGAAGAATCAATAACGGAACCACCTGTTTTAAATCTTACATTGGTCAGTTCATACCAATTACCTTTTACAGTATCCAATGTGGCAGATTTATCAGACAAAAATTTAAAAAGATTATTTTCAGTAGAATGTTCACCCACTTCTAACTTGCCTGCTCCGTTTGGCAGATCGATCGTTATCATTTTGCCCAGGTCATAAATAAAATCACCGGTAGCGATATCCACTTTGCCTGATACAGCGCTTGCTGCTGTATGATCTTCATGTGTTGTTGCAGCAGGCTGTGTGCCATGCTCTTTATTGTCTCCGTGTCCTTTTCCATGCCCGTGGCCTCCGGCATCGCCGCCTAATGATCTGCCGCAGGTGCCCCATAATAATGCAGCCAGCAGTGCAAATGTCAATATGAGAGTGAGCCTTACAAACCCATTTGACATTGCGTTGGGTTCATGCGATTTTGAATGTGAACTTGACATGATATTAATTTTAGTTTACAGTGGTTTATTTGAGGTGCCAAAAATACTGTATAGAACGTAACAACAAAACTTCATGCAATAAATTTTCTTTATGCCAATCACTTGTATTTGCCGGGCTTTATTGCTTACTTTACCCGTGCAACCTCTTACAACATCATTTCACCATTAATCAAATGGGCGGCGGATGCAGTGCCCGGTGCTGTAACTTTGTTTTTACAAAATGAAAAACCTTTCACGATACTGGATGTGCCAATTGGGGGGATGGGGAGCTAATTTTACCATCACGGCTTTTTTTTACCTGACCCTTTCGCCGGCAAAAGATAAAAACGAAACCTCTATCCTCATCACCAGGATCGGTGTTACTGTATTGGTAGGCCTGCTGGTATCGCATGTAATGCGGATGATGATAAAGGAATACCGCTTTTTAGACAAGAACATTCAAAAGCAGGTAAGTTCCTTTGTGCTTATTACTATGTTGTTTGCCATTATCAATGCCTTTTGTAATGTGGCTTCTTCAAGGCTCATGGATATGCTTGACCTGAAATTGAAAGGCATTTCAGAATATTCCCTTTTTAGCGAAATAACCATTAATGCCATCAACAGTTTTTTCCTGTTGCTTATATGGAACCTTATTTATTACCTCTATCATTATGTAGAGCACAACCGCAAGCAGGAGCTGAGTACACTGAAGCTGCAGTCGATGGTGAAAGAACTGGAGTTGAAAACAATAAAGGCTCATATTAACCCACATTTTATTTTTAATGCACTCAATAGTATAAGGGCATTGGTGGATGAAAACCCTGCAAGGGCAAGAACAGCCATAACAGAGCTTAGTAATATTTTACGCAGCAGTATGCAGGCAGAGAAATTAGAAACAGTGCCATTGGAAAAAGAACTCGGGATCGTAAAAGATTATTTGGCGCTGGAGAAAATGCGTTTTGAAGAAAGGCTTAGTATTGAAATGGATATTGATGAAGATACGCTTGATCAGCCGGTACCACCAATGATGTTGCAAACATTGGTGGAAAACGCTATTAAACATGGCATCAGCAAAAAAATAAATGGTGGTATGATCAGGATCGTATCTGATTATGTGGGCGACCATCATGAATTATTGGTACAAAATTCAGGGCAGTTGAATGGCCATGTAAATGGAGAAGGATTTGGAATAAAAAGCACACAGGACAGGCTGAACCTTTTATACCAGGGGAAAGCTACATTTGATATTAAAAATTTAAACGCCGATATTGTAGAATCAAAAGTAATAATGCCGGCACAAGGCATTTTAACCGGCAAATAATTTTAAAAAGAAGAATATGCATAAAGCGATTATTATTGACGATGAACGTTTGGCAAGAAACGAACTGAAAAAGTTATTACAGGAGTTTCCGCAGATAGAAGTGGTGGATGAGGCGGCCAACGCAGCAGAGGGAATTGAAAAAATCGACTTGCTGAACCCCGACCTTATTTTTTTGGATATACAAATGCCTGGCAAAACCGGCTTTGATATGTTGCAGGATCTTGACAAAGCGCCCCATGTAATATTTACCACAGCGTATGACGAATATGCTTTGAAAGCTTTTGAAGTAAATGCGTTGGATTACTTAATGAAGCCTATTGAACCTAAAAGGCTTGCCGATGCTTTACAAAAATTGCAACAGGCTGAAGAAAAAGAATTAGGACAGGTTGGCATTAACAGGAGCTTACTTACCGAAAGTGACCAGGTATTTGTAAAAGATGGCGAACGTTGCTGGTTTGTAAAATTATCGGAGGTAAGGTTATTTGAAAGTGTAGGTAATTATGCAAAAGTTTTTTTTGGCACTAATAAACCGTTAATTTTGAAGTCTCTTAACGCATTGGAAGAAAGGCTGGATGAAAAAACTTTCTTTCGTGCCAACAGGAAGCATATAATAAATATGCGGATGATCGAAAAGATAGAACCATATTTTAATGGTGGATTGTTATTGGAATTGCAGGGCGGGGAAAAGATAGAAGTGAGCAGGAGGCAGGCAGTAAAGTTTAAGGAGATGATGAGTTTATAATGAATTAAGTTTTTGAGGGTATATAAAAATAAAATGGCCGCCTTTCCAGGTGGCTGTTTTCGTTTTTGGTTAATCGTAAATGGTTAATCGTGAATGGTATTAGAGTATTTGAATAAAAGGCCCTTGCCCATTCACGATTAACCATTCACAACTTTCCAATCTGCAATCGTTTGCGTTTTTTTATCTTTATAACCGCTGCAAATTGCGTTTGTTTGCAACTTCAAAAAACGATTGAAACTATATGGCACTTCAACCATGGCGCACAGGCGTAGTAATCAAAATTGAAAATGAAACGGCAGACACCAAAAGGTTCTGGATACAAATTCCGGAGCTGGAAAGTTTTGATTTTGTCCCCGGCCAGTTTATAACCTTTGACCTGCCGATACATGAAAAGCCCAACAAACGCTGGCGTAGTTATTCCATTGCCTCCTGGCCTGATGGCACCAATGTGTTTGAACTGGTGATCGTACTGGATAAAAATGGATTGGGTACACCTTACCTTTTTAATGAAATAAGTGTTGGCTCTGAATTAACTTTCCGTGGGCCACAAGGTGTGTTCACTTTAAAACATCCATTGGAAAATGATGTGGTGATGATCTGCACCGGCACAGGTATTGCGCCTTTCCGCAGCATGGTTAATCATTTGCACCTGCACAATACCGAAAGAAAAAATATCTACCTCGTATTTGGTTGCCGTACCAAAGACACGCTGCTTTATTATAATGAACTGAAAGATCTTGAAACAAGAATGCCTGGTTTTAAATATATTCCTACTCTGTCAAGAGAAGAATGGGAAGGCAAGAGCGGCTATGTACATCCCATTTATGAAGAACTGTGTTCTGACAAAAGACCTATTAACTTTTTCCTCTGTGGCTGGAAAGGCATGATCGATGAAGCCAAGACAAGGATTACTGCAATGGGGTATGACAGGAAGGCTATACACCAGGAGATTTATGGATAGAGCAGAGCTCCAATTAATTTTTGGCCGCAGATTCGCAGATTAATCTGCAAATCTGCGGCCTTATCATTTTCAAAGAGAATTTTTTTGAGTAATCTTTTTCATTAACTTGTCATCCATTACTAACTAATTGATTGCTATATGGGTGCTGCTTCAATGATAGTGCTTATTCTTGCCGGGCTTGCCTTTGGCGGCATTGCTATTTTAGTCTCCCGAATTGTAAATAAAGGAAGTAAAAACAAACAGAAAGGCGAACCTTATGAATGTGGCGTGCCTACTCAAGGCAAAACATGGATGCAGCTCAATGTTGGTTACTATCTCTTTGCTTTGATATTTTTAATTTTTGATGTGGAACTGGTGTTTCTCTACCCATGGGCTGTAGTGGCTAAGAAAGTGGGGTGGTTTGCTTTGGTGGAAGTAATTATTTTTCTTTTCATATTATTTATGGGTTTTTTATATGCACATAAAAAAGGTGCCTTAAAATGGATGTAAGGAAAGGTTTTTGCAGAGTAAGGGTTATATAATAACAATTGTAATGGCTGAGACATCAATAAAAAATACAGATATTTTTCCTGGAGAGGTGCATGATATGCCAGGCGGTGGTGTTATGCTTACCAAGCTGGATGATATCATCAACTGGGCAAGAAGTAATTCTTTATGGCCACTTACTTTCGCCACCAGTTGCTGCGGTATTGAATACATGAGTACTGCAGCGCCAAAGTATGATTTTTCAAGATTTGGTTTTGAAGTGGCCCGTGCCTCGCCAAGGCAGGCGGATGTGATTATTATTGCCGGAACGATTGTAAACAAGATGGCACCCGTTTTAAAAAGATTATACGACCAGATGGCAGACCCTAAATATGTAATTGCAATGGGTGCCTGTGCTATCAGCGGCGGCCCATTTTTTTACAATACCTATTCTGTTGTAAAAGGCGCTGATCATGTGATACCGGTAGATGTGTATGTTGCCGGTTGCCCACCGAGGCCGGAAGCATTGATACATGCGTTGCTGACATTGCAGGAAAAAATAAAAGCGGGGAATACAAGAGAACAATTGCCCCAAACCCCTAAAGGGGTTTAAAGAAGTCCAATAAATAAATGACCAACGAAGAACTGAAAATAAAAATTGCTGAGCTGTTGCCAACTGCTGCTTTTGATGAAGGCGGTGAATTTGTCACCGTGAATGTGGATGCTGCTGAATGGAAAACATTTTCACGGCAACTGCATTTTGATGAAGCCCTGCAGTTTGACTTTCTCAATTTTCTTACCTGTGTTGACTGGAAAACACACCTCAGCATGGTGTATCATTTCGATTCTTATACTTATCATCACAATCTTGTTGTAAAAATAAAATTAGATGCTGCCAAACCGGAAGTGGAAACAGTGAGTGATATATGGCAGACAGCAAATTTTCATGAACGAGAAGTGTACGAATTGTTTGGTGTACATTTTATCAATCATCCTGATTTGCGGTTATTGATATTGCCGGAAGGCTGGGAAGGAAGAAATCCATTGAGGAAAGATTTTGAAGACCCGATCAATATGATAAAGTTATAAGCTGAATAAAGAGGAGAATGTACAAGTGAAATTATTCTTTCCTTTCACTGAAAGAAAAGAATAACAAAACAAGTTCACAACGATGTTGATTAAAGAATAAATGCAAGAACAATAAAATATACATGCAGATTCTGCCAGACATATTAAGCGATGAGCAAAATACTTCCTTCAATGAAGGAAATGAGGCTGGTGATTTTATCATCAACATCGGTCCGCAGCACCCGGCTACGCATGGCGTATTGCATTTGGTGGCTACGCTCAATGGCGAAACCATAAAAAAAATTGATCCGCACCTTGGGTACATTCACCGGTCAATCGAGAAAATGTGTGAGAGTCTGACGTACCGGCAATTTATTTATGTAACGAGCAGGATGGATTATTTGTCTTCTCACATAAACAATCATGCCTGTGCTTTGATAGTAGAGAAAGGCTTGCAGGTAGAAGTTCCGGCAAGAGCAAAAGTGATAAGAATTTTACTGGATGAATTGACAAGGATCGCATCGCATGAATTATGGCTGGGCGCAATGGCGATGGATGTGGGTGCGTTCACACCGTTCTTTCATGCATTCAGGGAAAGGGAGACCATCAATGATATAATGGAAGAAACCTGTGGTGCCAGGTTGACGATGAATTTTATGGTGCCCGGTGGTACGATGATGGATGTGCACCCGAATTTTCAAAACAGGGTGAAGGCTTTTGTGCAGCAGTTTAAAAATAAGATCGGGGAAATGGATGAGATGGTGACGGGTAATATTATTTTTCAAAACAGGATGAAAGATGTGGGTGTGATAACAAAAGAAGATGCGATCTCGTTCGGCTGTACAGGACCGGTAGCAAGAGCAAGTGGATTGCATTGTGATACAAGAAAAATTTATCCTTACGATGGGTACGAAAATGTGGAGTTTGACGAAGTGCTGGAAACAGCAGGAGATTCTTTTGCAAGGTATATGGTGCGGTTAAGAGAGATGAAACAGTCGGCACATATCATTGAACAGTTGATCGATAATATCCCGGAAGGCGATTTCCAGGCAAAGACAAAAGCGGTGTTGAAATTACCAAAGGGAGATTTTTTTCAAAGAGTGGAAACAGCAAGAGGACAGTTTGGTGTGTACATAGTGAGTGAAGGTGGCACTACGCCATACAGAATTAAATTCC
>JAZKGV010000021.1:9856-11884 GCA_040385725.1 Bacteroidota bacterium
TAGATCATATTGCAAGAGGCGGAAAGATCGGCGATTTGGTAGCGATGATGGGGACGCTGGATCTGGTGATACCGGACATTGATAGATAAGTTATGAGTTAGCAATTATGAGTGATGAGTTGAGTTCATTTAACATTTAAAATATAAATTCAAAATAAAGGTTGCCAAGTTTCTCTGCTATATCAAAATCAATTGACAGTTTTTTAAGAGTGCACATGAGTGATACATGGGCTACCATTATTGAAATGGTGATTGCAGGTATTTGTGTAATTACTTTATTTGCTGTGTTGGGATTGGTGTTGGTAATGATGGAAAGAAAAGTGAGTGCATGGATGCAGATACGCCTGGGCCCAAACAGGGTGGGTCCAAAAGGCGCTTTTCAAACTGCAGCAGATACTTTAAAATTATTAGTGAAAGAAGGATTGACACCAGATGGCGCTGATAAATTTTTATTCAACCTGGCACCATTACTTGCTATTATGGTGGCAATGTTGCTGATGGCGCCGATTGCTTTTGCAAAAGATTTTCAACTTTGGGATATTAATATTGGTGTGTTGTATGTATCGGCTGTTTCTTCTGTAATGGTGATCAGTATTTTAATGGCGGGCTGGGCAAGCAATAATAAATATTCTTTGTTGGGTGCAATGAGAAGTGGGGCACAGATCGTTAGTTATGAATTATCTGCAGGATTATCCATCATGGCGATCGTTGTGTTGACAGGTAGTTTGAGTTTGAATGATATTGTCTTGTCACAGGCAAATGGCTGGTGGATCTTCAAAGGGCATATTCCTGTTATCATTGCTTTTGTAATTTTCATTATTGCTGTAACAGCAGAAACCAACAGGGCGCCATTTGACCTGGCAGAAGCGGAATCAGAATTAACCGCAGGCTTTCATACAGAATATTCAGGGATGAAGTTTGCTTTGTTCTTTTTAGCAGAGTATGTAAATGTGTTTATTGTGTGTGCCATTGGCGCTACATTATTCTTAGGCGGATGGATGCCATTTCACATTGGCAACTGGCAGGCATTTAATCATGTGATGGATTATATTCCATCCAGCATCTGGTTTATGGGAAAAATATTTTTTCTCATTTTTGTTATCATGTGGTTCAGGTGGACCTTTCCAAGGTTGCGTATTGATCAACTTCTGAACCTGGAATGGAAATATTTGTTGCCGATAAGTATGTTTAATTTATTACTGGTAACAGTCATTGCAATTTTAAACTGGCATTTTTAATGGGATTAAAAAATTACATAAAAGAAATTTACTCCGCTGTCAGATCAATGCTGATTGGCATGCGGCGTACCGGCTATTATGTAACACATCATAAAGAAATTATTACCGAACAATATCCTGACAACAGGCAAACATTAAATCTTCCTGAAAGGTTTAAAGGCGAAGTGGTAATGCCGCATGATGAAAAGAATGAACATCGCTGTACCGGTTGTACCGCTTGTGAGTTGGCTTGCCCGAATGGAACGATTAAAGTGGTTACAAAATTTGACCTCACCCCTGAAGGAAAGAAAAAGAAAGCGATCGATAAACTGGTTTACCATCTTGAATTATGCACCATGTGTAATTTATGTATCGAAGCTTGCCCGAGTGATGCAATAAAAATGGCGCAGACATTTGAGCACAGTGTGTTTGACAGGAGCCAGTTGACAAAGATTTTAAACAACCCTGACTCAAAAATTATGGACGGTGTAGAATAATTAAGAAATAAAAACCAAACCTTATAACTGCTTGACCGGCTCAACGATTATATTTTATTTGCTTGCACTGCTTACTTTGGTAAGCGCTTTGCTTGCGGTTACTTCCCGGCAAATTTTCCGTTCTGCTATTTACTTACTATTCTCTTTAATAGGAATCGCAGGAATTTATTTCTGGCTGCAATATGATTTTATTGCGGCAGTACAAATTGTGGTATATGTGGGGGGTATTACGGTGCTTATTATCTTTTCCATCTTTCTTACGCAACAAGCCGGGGAGTTACTGCCAAAACAAAAATTATCTAAACAAATATTTTC
>JAZKGV010000022.1:0-3502 GCA_040385725.1 Bacteroidota bacterium
TTCTCTTTAAAAGGCCTCATCATTCAAATGCACTTTCGTCATATCATAAAAATGATTTTGTAACTCATGTACATTTATTGAGTGCGTTACATGCCTGTGTTCGTCCCTGTACCACAATTCCAGTTTTGAAAAATCACCTTCACCTGGTATCATCATTCTGAAAGCACCTTTACTATACTTAATAGTTCCGTCATCATTTTTTTGTTTTGAAAACTTTAATGCAGCCAGCTCATCTTCATTTAATGGAATAGGGCTAAGCTGCTCCATTTCGTACCAAAACTCCTGCGGCCCAATATCCAGGCATACCTGGTTTTCCCCATGTTTAAGATTGGTTACTTCTCCTTTTAATGTATCGCCGTCATTATCGGCCATCAGGTAATCTCCTACTTTAATGTTTTGAAATTTGAGCATGACAATCGAATTTTTGATGTGTGAGAATGAAATTTTTTGTTTACTAAATGTAATTAAATTTTAAGACAGCGAAAATTATTTTTGATATTTGAACCACAAAGACATAAAAACACAAAGTGACACTAAGGAGATTATTTTTTCTATTTTCTTCTTTGTGCTTTTTTTCGTGCCTTTGCGCCTTTGTGGTTTAAAAAACTACTCTGCCCAGCTCATAATATAATCCGGGTTTTCAATTTCCAATGCCTGCTTTGTGAGCATTAGCGGCCTGAATGTATCCACCATTACTGCCAGTTCTTTTGTTTCCTTTGCGCCAATACTTTTTTCTACCGCACCAGGGTGTGGCCCGTGAGGAATGCCAGCCGGATGCAATGTTATCATTCCTCTTGTTACATTTTTACGGCTCATAAAATCGCCATCCACATAGTATATCACTTCATCGCTATCAATATTACTATGATTGTATGGCGCAGGAATTGAATTGGGATGATAGTCATACAAACGTGGCACAAATGAACACACCACAAACGCATTGGTTTCAAAAGTTTGATGCACCGGTGGCGGCTGATGTACCCGGCCGGTTATCGGTTCAAAATCATGAATGGAAAAAATGTAGGGATAGCAACAACCATCCCAGCCAACCACATCAAATGGGTGTGTGCCATAATGCAAACCATACAGCATTCCTTTCTTTTTTGCCTTGATCAAAAAGTCTCCTTTCTCATCAATGGTCTGCAGGTTTTCCGGTTTACGGATGTCTCTTTCACAATAAGGTGAATGTTCCATCAATTGCCCGAATTTGCTCATGTACCTTTTGGGATAGCGCAATGGAGTGAACGATTCAACAATAAACAACCGGTTCTTCTCATCATTGAATTCAATTTGATAGATCGTTCCCCTTGGCAACACAATATAATCGCCATAACTAAAAGGCAATTCGCCATATTGTGTTTTTACTTTTCCGCTTCCTTCATGAACAAAGATCATTTCATCGCCATCAGTGTTTTTGTAGAAGTAATCATTCATGCTTTGTTGTGGTGATGCTAACACAATATGACAATCACTATTCACTAAAACAGGAATGCGGCTGTCAAGAAAATCTTTTGCAGGCTTTACATAAAAACCTTCAAAGCAACGATGCTTGAGCATTTTTTCTTCTGCAATTTGTGGGCTCACGTCTTTCTGCGGTTCTGTTTTTATTATTTGTGTTGGTGGATGACAATGATATAACAACGAGTAGTCATCACTGAAACCTTCGGTTGAAAATAATTGTTCGCTGTATAAACTGCCATCCGGCTTTCGGAATTGTGTATGTCGTTTGTGTGGGATTGTTCCCAGTGTATAATAATGTGCCATTTTAGTTGAAAATTGAAAATGAATAATTGATAACTCTTCTTACGGAAATTATCAGTATTTGCAAAGTGCCAGTGATGCCAGCAGGAAAATATACTTCCACCTGCGTTTGTCAATATGATATGTAAAATTGCGGAAGAATGTCATGTGGCAATTGATATTCAAAAGTAGTAAATTGTAAATCAAAAAAACACCTTACAGGGTGATAGTTTCGCCAACCCAAAGCGGTTACTTTTACATAAATCTACCACAGTGGAAAAAGTCAAGGTAAGCATTATAGAAGATAATAAAGTCATCAGGGACAATGTCACCAAATTCATTGGCTTTCACGAAGAGTTTGAATTGGGATCGATATATGAATCAGCAGCAGCTTTTCTTGATGCTTTTATCATCAATAAACCTGAACAGGTACATATTTTGGTCCTCGATATTGGCCTGCCGGGAATCTCAGGTCTTGATGCGATTCCCCTGATACTGGAAAAAATACCTGAATTGAACATCGTAATGCTCACCACTTACGAAGAAGAAGATGTGATATTAAAAGCATTGTGTTCCGGTGCCTGCTCTTATATTTCAAAAAAAGCCAGTCTTGAAGAAATTGTTGAAGCCTTACGGATTGTTGCTAACGGCGGTTCTTATATGTCTCCATCCATTGCAAGGGAAATTGTAAACCATTTAATGGGTGGAAGGGTAAGCAAAGCCACTATTCTTACAGACAGGCAAAAAGAAATTTTACAAAAACTTTCTGACGGAAAAAGCTATCACAGCATTGCAGCTGAATTATTTGTTTCAGTAGAAACTGTACGCTCACACGTAAAAAAAATGTACAAAGTATTGCAGGTAAATAATAAAACCGAAGCCATTACACAATACATGAAGGGCTATATCAAATAAACAGCTTGCACAAAGGGTTTATCCTTAGAAAATATTAAATTATATTTGGATAAACCAGTCACTCTCTTTGCTGCACAAATACTACATCCTGTTATTACTGATGCTGCCGTTTTATACAATGGCACAAAAACCCGTATTTAAAAGCATCCCTCCTGAATATGAACTGGAATACATCCGTTTTAATAATAAAAATGATCTTGGTCTCTTTCAAAATATAAATGAAGACAACGAAGGAAACCTTTGGCTTACCGGCACAAAAGGCCTGCATTTTTTTGACGGTAACCAGGTGATCACTTACACCTGCGGAAATAAGCCATTCAGTTTGCTGCCTGATTCAACTATGGGCTGGTTGTACTGGATACATAAAGACAAGGAAGGAAATTTTTGGGTACAGGAAGGAGAAAAAAGACATTTTTATTTCGACACACACCGCAGGAAAACAATTTTTGTATTTGATGAAAAGAAAGATACTACTGACAAAATATATTGTTCTGCGCTTGACAGCAACGGTATTTTTTTTACCACTGTTGTCAACAATAACAATAAAACCTTTAGCATATACAGGAAAATAAAAACCCAGCCGCTGGAGGAGGTTTACAAAACCAGGCATGATATAAAAATCCCGTTTTTATACAGGTTCTCCTGCAATAACCACTGGCTTATCTATAAAGATGTTGTGAAAAGAATCTCGTCGGATGGGAAGAAAGAAAGATCTTACCGAATACCCGGTGGCATCTTTTTCCATAGCAACAGTGACAAAAAAAAATTTTACCTGATTAACAGTACCCAGGATGCCTTATATAAATGGAACGCTGTTACAGATTCGATGGAACAGTTTGCCCACCTT
>JAZKGV010000023.1:0-2271 GCA_040385725.1 Bacteroidota bacterium
ACTAACGGTGAGCTATCAATCAATAAAAGCAGCAGTGGCAAACCCGGTTAAGAGTTTGAGAACTGAATAAGTTACTTGCTATAAAAATTTTGACGGTTCAGTTTTATGTTTTGTTAATAGCGCTGTAATTCTTTACAGTGCTTTCTTAATTTTTAAATACAAAAGCCATGATAAAAAACCTATTGCTCATTGCACTCCGGAATTTCAGGAAAGATAGTTGGTACAGTTTACTCAATGTACTGGGCCTCACCATCGGTATTACTTTCAGCCTTTTTCTTATTTTTTATATCGTGGATGAATTAGGTTATGACCGCTTTAATGAAAAAGCTGACAGGGTGTACAGAATAAATTCACATATTCATGAAAAGGATAAAAATACAGATTGGGTATTGTCACAATTTCCTTTAGGCCCAAGAATGAAGAGGGATTTTCCAGAAGTGGAGGATGCAGTAAGGTTTGTAAGCAGGGAAAGGACATTGTTTAAAAACGGTGAGAATAGTTTTTATGAAACAAAAGCATACTATGCTGATAGCAATGTTTTCAATGTGTTCCCTGCAAAATTTATTGAAGGCACAGCTGCCAAAGCTTTAGATGAGCCTTATAACATCGTACTCTCCAAATCGCTTGCTGAAAAGTATTTTGGAAAAAAAACATCTGCTGTTGGCAAAACATTAAAGACGGTGTATGATACATACAAAGTAACTGCAGTGTTTGAAGACAGGCCAAAAAACTCACACATCCGTTACGATATGCTGCTTTCAATGTCAACAATGATCAGGCAATTCGGCGGCGGAGGACAGGAATACTGGGGTAACTTCAACAACTCTACCTATGTATTATTAAAACCCGGAAGCAAGGTAAGTGCATTACAAACAAAGCTTGACGGCCTGTATAAAAAATTTGTGGAGCCTGAATTCAAGCAGTTCAATATCACAATGGATTATTCTGTACAGCCCATTACAGATATACACCTTAATTCTAACCTTCAATACGAACCGGAAGAATCGGGCAGTATGTCATACATCTGGATATTTGGCGCTGTTGCATTTTTTATGCTGCTGATTGCCTGTATCAATTATATGAACCTCACAACAGCAAGAAGTGCACGCCGTGCAAAAGAGATCGGCATTAGAAAAGTAACAGGCTCCACAAAAAAACAACTGGTAATGCAGTTTTTAAGCGAAAGCCTGTTGACATCTTTTGCCGCAGTATTATTAAGCGTTTTACTTTTGTTTTTGTTGTTGCCTGTGTTTAACAGTATATCAGGAAAAGCTTTTACGCTGCATACTTTGTTACAACCTTATAATATCTTTTTATTGCTGGCCATTGTTTTATTCACAGGTTTATTAGGTGGAAGCTATCCTGCGTTTTATTTATCATCCTTCAAACCTGTAGGCATATTAAAAGGCGCTCTGTCAAAAGCATCAGGCAATATCAGCCTGCGCCGTACATTAGTAGTGCTCCAGTTTTCAATTTCTATGATAATGCTGATATGCACCTGGGTAGTTTACTCCCAACTATCGTATTTGCAAAAGAAAGATTTGGGTTTTAGCAAAGCACAGGTAATGACAGTAACGATAAATACAGGCGAAGATGAAAGGAGCAAAATATTTGCAATGAATAATGAGTTCCGCTCTTTGCCTGGCGTAAAAAGTGTTGGCACAGCTAATTCTTATCCCGGGGCGCCTAACGTGAACCTCAATCTTTTTTCTGTTGAAACAAAAACCGGCTTCATAGATAAGGCGGTTGAATGTTATGCTGTGGATGAAACATACCTGCCTACGCTTGGCATCAGCATTGCAAAGGGAAGGAATTTTGCAGGTGCTGCCGATACATTGCACAGCATAGTGGTGAATCAATCAATGGTTAAGCAGTTTGGCTGGGATGAGCCAATTGGCAAAAGGATAAAATTCCCCGGCGACACTTCAGGCAATTACCTTGAGGTTGTAGGCGTGTTTAAAGACTTTAACCAAAAATCTTTGTATAACCCCATTGCGCCATTGTTGATGTTTTATGGCCCTAACGGCAACGTTATTCAGATAAAAACAGAAGCTGCCAACATAAAAGCAACCATCACCAAAGTAGAAGCTGCATGGAAAAAATATTTCCCTAACCTTCCTTTTGAATATAAATTTTTAGATGAAGATTTTAATTCTCAGTATGCAGCCGATCAAAAAAGAGGGAAAATATTTGCAGCATTTTCTATTCTTACTATTATCATCACCTGTTTAGGTTTGCTTGGCCTTACCGCATTTACTACACAACAAAAAC